>NZ_JAMYOR010000097.1:0-17260 GCF_040319965.1 Mesorhizobium sp. M0830
TCAAGCGTAAGCGCCTCAAAGCCCTCATGAACCCGACCTACCGCCAAGCCGTCCTTGCAGGTTAACGATTCATGATTTCGCCCTGAGGGCCGACAAGATCACGCTTGTCCGCCCGGAATCTCGCGGCTAGAAAGGCCGCCGCGAAACAATTTTGAGCTTCACTTTGCCTACGTAACCGCCGGTCTCGTCAACTCCCCCGACACACTGCATGACGCTGCATTCGCGGTGTCTGTTTTCATGTTCACGTGTTCCTTAGGGCGGCGGTTCGAGACCGGTTTGGCACTGCTGAACCGCGTCGCGCGGCTCTTGCCCGTGACACCTGATTTCCAAAAACCGCAGTCTACCGCCACGCCGTGTCCGCATGGGCATCTCGACATCGCCGGCCTGATGAACTTCCCGACGGGAAGGGCTTATCGGCATGTCTGGATTTCTGCGCATCGGCTGGGCGATCACGCCCAAAATTGCACCTCGACCGCTCATCAACTGCAATCGCTGCGGCACTGTGAAAGCCTATTGCAGCAGCGGAAAATTCCGCGTCAACGCCAACGGCAAGCGCATCGATGTCTGGCTGATCTACCGCTGCATCGACTGCGACAATTCTTGGAATTTCGACATTTTCGAGCGTTGCAACCGCCGCGACATCGAGCCTGCTTTGCTGCAGGCGCTCGAAAGCAACGATCCGTGGCTGGCCCGCCGCCATGCCTTCGATGTGGTCGCACTGCGAAACCGGATCGGGCGTGTCGAGGAATTTCCCGATGTCGCCGTTCACAAGCACAGGCTTGGCGGCACAAGGGAGACTGCAACCGCGCTGGAGCTCCAGCTTGGCCTCGAAATACCGATATCCCTGCGACTCGATCGGCTGCTCGCCGGCGAACTCGGCATCTCGCGATCACGGCTTCAAGCGCTGGAGGAGCGACGATTGCTGGTCGTTCATCCGGACGGTGCCAAAGCCTTGCGCAAGCCGGCCCGCCAGGGAATGACCATCCGCATCGATCTGGCCGGTGAGGTCGACAAGGACGACATTATGTCGGCTGCCGGTGGATGAACGGAAGAGGGGCGGAGCATTGGTTTGCTCCGCCCCTCTCAACCTTTTGGAAATAGAGAAGCTTATGCCGCGCCGACCGCCTTGGCCGACTTCTCGAAACGCTTGCGCTCGTTCGGGTCGAGATAGAGCTTGCGCAGCCGGATCGTCTTCGGCGTCACTTCGACCAGCTCGTCGTCCTGGATCCAGGCCAGCGCGCGTTCCAGCGTCATGCGGATCGGCGGGGTCAGCTTCACCGCCTCATCCTTGCCGGCGGCGCGGATATTGGTCAGCTTCTTGCCCTTGAGCACGTTCACTTCGAGATCGTTGTCGCGGCTGTGGATGCCGATGATCATGCCCTGATAGACCTTGACGCCCGGGTCGATGACCATCGGGCCGCGGTCTTCCAGGTTCCACATGGCGTAGGCCACCGCCTCGCCCTGCTCGTTGGAGATCAGAACGCCGTTGGTACGCCCCGGCAGTTCGCCCTTGTAGGGCTCGTAGGCATGGAACAGCCGGTTCATCACGGCCGTGCCGCGCGTGTCGGTCAGCAGTTCCGACTGGTATCCGATCAGGCCGCGCGTCGGCGCGTGGAAGACGATGCGCTGGCGATTGCCGCCGGACGGGCGCAGCTCGACCATCTCGGCCTTGCGCTCCGACATCTTCTGCACGACGATGCCGGCATGCTCCTCGTCGACGTCGATAACGACTTCCTCGATGGGTTCCTGCAACTCTCCGTTCTCGCCCTTCTGCATGACGACGCGCGGACGCGACACGGCGATCTCGAAACCCTCGCGGCGCATCGTCTCGATCAGCACGGCCAGCTGCAATTCGCCGCGGCCGGAGACGAAGAACGAATCCTTGTCGGGCGATTCCTCGATCTTCAGCGCGACATTGCCTTCGGCCTCGCGCAGCAGGCGGTCGCGGATAACGCGGCTGGTGACCTTGTCGCCTTCGGTGCCGGCCAGCGGACTGTCGTTGACGAGGAAGGACATGGTCACGGTCGGCGGATCGATCGGCTGCGCATGCAGCGGCTCGCTCACCGCCGGATCGCAGAACGTGTCGGCGACGGTGCCTTTCGAGAGCCCGGCAATGGCGACGATGTCGCCCGCCTGGGCCTCTTCGATCGGCTGGCGCTCGAGGCCGCGGAAAGCGAGGATCTTGGAAATACGGCCGGTTTCGACCAGCGTGCCGTCATGGTGCAGCACCTTGACCGGCTGGTTGGACTTCAACGTGCCTGATTCGATGCGGCCGGTGATGATGCGGCCGAGGAACGGATTGGCTTCCAGGATGGTGCCGATCATGCGGAACGGGCCGGGATGCACGGTCGGCGCCGGCACATGCTTGATGACGAGGTCGAACAGCGGCGCCAACTGCTGGTCCTTCGGTCCTTCCGGATTTTCGGAAACCCAGCCGTCACGGCCTGAACCGTACAGAATCGGGAAGTCGAGCTGCTCATCGGTGGCGTCGAGCGCTGCGAACAGGTCGAACACCTCGTTGACCACTTCGACATGGCGGGCGTCCGGGCGGTCGATCTTGTTGATGACGACGATCGGTTTCAGGCCGACCTTGAGCGCCTTGCCGACGACGAACTTGGTCTGCGGCATCGGCCCCTCGGCAGCGTCGACCAGCACAATGGCTGAGTCCACCATCGACAGGATGCGTTCGACCTCGCCACCAAAATCGGCGTGGCCGGGGGTGTCGACGATGTTGATGCGGGTGTCCTTCCAATCGACCGAGGTCGCCTTGGCCAGGATGGTGATGCCGCGTTCCTTTTCGAGGTCGTTGGAATCCATGGCGCGTTCGGCGACGCGCTGGTTGTCCCGGAAGGAGCCGGATTGGCGGAGCAATTGGTCGACGAGGGTGGTTTTTCCATGGTCGACGTGCGCGATGATCGCGATATTACGGATTTTCATGTTCTGGTCTCGGAAGCGTTGCAGGCAGCAGGCCAAAAGGCGCTGCCTCTTTCGGTTGCGCGGCTCATACAGGGTTTTTCGCAGTTGCGAAAGAGGAGGCGCGCCACCAAATACTCATCAAATCTTAAGCATCTGCGTGTGAGATGATTCTGTTAACCAAGGCGGGAACCTTTCCGGGCCCGGGCAGTTCGAACATCATGACCGATAAACTCAACCGATTTTGGCCGCTCATCGCATCCGCAGCCTTTGCAATCCTGCTGGCCGCCAACGCCGCGCAGTCGGCTGCGACGCTGCGTGAGACGCGCCCCGTTGCGCAGTCCGGCACGCAGACAGCCGAGCAGGTTTTCGCCGACGCACCCGACGGGGTCGACCCGATGGTGACCGGCCCGGTCAGCGCCTCCTTCAAGCAGAGGCAGGACACCGCCAACTGCGACAGCGCCGTCTGGCCGAACATTCCAATGGTCTGCTACCCGGACTAAGACGGCGCTTCACCCCCGCCCCGTCTCGCCAGCTTCGCTTTGCGAAGCCGCCGCGCCGACCCTCCCCACAAGGGGGAGGGTGGAAAGTGCGTTTATGCCGACCGCACCGGGTCGAGCGTCACCTTGTAGAGCTCGTTGTCGTCGCGATCCATCAGCCGCACTGTCATCTGCTCGCTGGCGCCTGAAATATCGACCAGCCCGAAGAATTGCAGGCCCGCCGATGGCGGCAGGTTCTGACCCTGTTCGGCAGTCGGCGCCTTGATGAACTTCAGCTCCGGCCCGAATGTCATGTCAAAATCGTTGGGGCCGAACGTTCCGGCATGGATCGGGCCCGAGACGAATTCCCAGAACGGATTGAAATCCTGGAACTGCGCCTTGTCCGGGTTGTAATGGTGGGCGGCCGTGTAATGCACGTCGGCGGTCAGCCAGACTGTGTTGCTGATGCCGGCGTTTTTGATGAAGCGCAGCAGGTCGGCGATCTCGAGCTCGCGTCCCTTTGGCAAGCCATTATCGCCATTGCTGACCGCTTCGGCGCCGACCTTCTTGGTGCCGTCATCCCAGACGACGAGGCCGAGCGGCATGTCCGCGGCGATGATTTTCCAGGTCGCCTTCGAATTGGCCAGCTCGCGCTTCAGCCATTTCGTCTGCTGTTCGCCCAGCATGCGCGATTGCGGGGTCATCTCATCTTGCATGTCCGGACCGTTGGGGCCGCGATAGGACCGCATATCGAGAAAGAACACGTCGAGCAGCGGCCCGTAAGCGATCTTGCGATAGATGCGGCCGGGCTCGGAGGGTTCATAGCGGATCGTCGTCATCTCATGAAAGGCGCGCGCCGCGCGGGCCGCCAGCACGTGGATGGATTTTTCCGTATAGCGATTGTCGGCGCTGAGATTCTTCGAATCCGACCAGTTGTTCAGAACTTCGTGGTCGTCCCACTGGTAGAAGGTCGGGCAGATGGCGCTCAAGCCGAGCACGTTCCGGTCCATCATGTTGTATTTCCACTGGTCCCGGTATTCGTCCAGCGTCTCGGCGACCTTGCGCTTGCCGTCGATCAGCACGACGTTCTTCCACTTGCCGCCGCCGGGCAGGTCGACCTCGTCCTTCATGGCGCCGTCGGCATAGATGGTGTCGCCCGAGTGCAGGAAGAAATCGGGCGTGTGCCTGCCGATCGTGGCGTAGGTCTTCATGCCGGTCTCGTCGATGCCCCAGCCCTGGCCGGCCGTGTCGCCCGACCAGGCAAAGCGGATGTCTCGCTTCGAGGCCGGCGCCGTCCTGAAGCGACCGGTGATCGGCTCCGAAACGGCGTTGATGTCGGCGAGATCGGCTGATGTCATGCGGTAGAAGATGTCCTGGTCTGAAGCGAGGTCGGTGAGCAGCCGTTTGACGGTGTAATCGCTGGCCGGCGACGTATCGAGCGGCGCAAGGCGCGTCGCATTGGTGAAATTCTCCGTCGACGACACCTCGAACATGACGCGCGACGGGCGGTCGGTGCGCGTCCAAACCATGCCGCTGGTGGCGTCGACATCGCCCGACTGGACGCCATGTGTGAAGGCCGGCCGCTGATTGGCGCGCGAATAGTATGGCAGTGCCAGGCTCGAAACGCCGGCCAAGCCAACGGCGCTGGCGGACGTGACGAAGGCGCGGCGGGTCATCGAAAGCTTGTTCATGGCTGTTTCCTGGATGGCTTGAACGGTGCCACCAGGATCCAGCGTCAATGTTTCAGGCGCATCTCGGGATGATGAAGGTTTGATAACAGTGAACAGGGTGATCTCCCCCCTCGAGGGGGAGATGTCGCCGAAGGCGACAGAGGGGGTCGCCGCGCATAGAGCGCCGACCTCCATCTGCACCAGGAGGCAGAGCCCGGTCGGACCGACCCCCTCTGGCCGCTTCGCGGCCATCTCCCCCTCAAGGGGGGAGATTAGCGCTCCGCCGTCGCGGCTAAGCCGCTCTCGGCTCCGGTTCAAACGCTGGCCGGCTTGTATTGATCAGCAGCGAGATACACGCCGCGGCAATTGCCGTCATGCCGGCAATCAGGAAGGCCAGTTCGTAGTTGCCTTGCAGCTCGCGCATGGTGCCGCCGAAAGCGGCGGCGGTGGCCGCGCCGATCTGGTGGCCGGCGACGATCCAACCGAACACGATCGGTCCGCTGCGATCGCCGAACGCCTCGTTGGCGAGCCTCAGCGTCGGCGGCACGGTGGCGATCCAGTCGAGGCCGTAGAGCACCGCGAAGATGATCAGGCTGGTCGCCGAGAAGCCGGAATAGGGCAGATAGATCAGCGACAGGCCACGAATGCCGTAATAGACGCCAAGCAGCTTGCGCGGATCGTAGCGGTCGGTAAGCCAGCCCGACAGTGTCGTGCCGATCAGGTCGAAAATGCCCATCATCGACAGCAGGCCGGCGGCCTGCACCTCGCCGATGCCCATGTCGCCGCAGAACGCGATCAGATGCGTGCCGACCAGCCCGTTGGTGGTGAAGCCGCAGACGAAGAAGGTGGCGAACAGATACCAGAATACCCTCGTGCCGGCGGCGCGGCGCAACGTCGAGAACGTATGCGCGAGGAAATTGCCCTGTGACGCGGGCGGAGCCGGCGGCACGTCGTCGGCCTCGGCGCCGTAGCGCACCATGCCGATCGAGGCCGGCCGTTCCGGCACCAGCAGCCAGACCAGCGGTATCAGGGCCGCGGTGGGGCACGCCACCGCAACGACGACCGGCTGCCAGCCACCCGACTGCGCCAGCGCGGCGATCATCGGCAGGAACACCAGCATGCCAGAGGCGCTTGAGGCCGACATCAGTCCCATGACAAGGCCGCGATTGGTCTTGAACCAGCGATTGACGATGGTGGCGCCGAGCACGCTGGCGACAGCGCCGGAACCAATGCCCGAGAACACGCCCCAGGTGATGAACAGATGCCAGGGCTTGGTCATCAGCAGGCTGAGCGCGGTGGAGCCTGACATCACCATCAGGGAGGCGAGCAGCGTGCGGCGCAGCCCGATGCGCTCCATCAGGGCCGCGGCAAACGGACCGGTGAGACCGTAAAGCAGGATGCCGACACCAGCAGCCAGCGAGATGACGTCTCGCCGCCAGCCAAAGCTGTTCTCCAGCGGCAGCATCATGACGGCGGGTGCGGACCGCAGGCCGGCCGCGACCAGCAGGCAGAGAAAGATGATGCCAACCACGACGAAGGCGTAGCGCTGGCCAAAGGCACGAGATTGAGTTATCATGTTACTGACCGGTACGTTGCAGAGTGGGAACAGGTATACGTACCGATCGGTAACATTGTCAATCGAGTCACACGATGCCAACGGACAAAAATATTGATCTGACCATCAGCGACGATCATGCATCGGCGCCGCCGAAAGCCGCCAAGAAGATTCTCGATGTCGCCTATGATCTGTTCTACCGGCGCGGCATCAGGGCGATCGGCGTCGACGAGATCGTCAAACGCGCCGGCGTCACCAAGCCCAGCCTCTATCGCAGCTTCCCCTCCAAGGATGAACTGGCCGCTTCCTATCTCAGGCAATACGACCGTGAATACTGGGAGCGTTTCGATGAGGCTGTCGCCGCTCATCCCGGCGACCCGCGCGCGCAGATCAAGGCTTTCCTGACCCGCATCGGCAAGCGAACGCAAGTGGCTGACTACCGCGGCTGCGGCATGACCAATGCGGCGGTCGAATATCCCGACCACAGCCATCCGGCCCGCGTGGTCAGCGAGGCCAACAAGCAGGAACTGCGCCGCCGCCTGCGCGCCATGGCGGTTGCGATGGGCGCCCAAGACCCTGACACGCTCGGCGATGGCCTGCTGCTCCTGATCGAGGGTGCCTATATCAGCGGTCAGTTGTTCGGGCTCGGCGGTCCGGCAAAAGCGGTCGCCCGCAACGCCGATCTGCTGATTGAAGCCAGCTTGAAGAAATAGCATTTGGCGCTACGCTGCGATGGCCTGCAACGGAGTGTCCGCGATGCGCAGCCTGCTGATTCTGCTCACTCTCGCGGGCTTCTGCCAGGCCGCACACGCCGACGGCATTGCAAGCGCCTACACCGATCTCGACTCGAAGAAGGACTGCGTGACTTACGCGCAGGCCGAGGAAGGCGACGGCGACTGGGCCGACCTCGCCTGTTCGGGCTACCGCGGCTATCCTGTGCTGATTGCCTATGACGATGCTCGTGAATCGCTGTTCTACGGTTTTCCGCCCGGTGGCGACATGACGACCGTCTGGGAGAGCTTTTCCGGTTTCAATTCATCCGGAGCCAAGATCGAATGGCGCGTCGAGACCAAGGGCGAGACCGCAGTGCCCTTTGCCGTCATCCATCGCCGCACGATCAGCAACCCGGATGACGAAAAAAAGTCGACCGAAGTGTTGCTCGTCGCCAAAGTCGGCCAGATGGAGGCCCGCGACGGCTGCACGATCGGCCTGGTGCTGGCCACCGGCAACCCCGCCGCCAACGATCAGGCGCGCAAGCTTGCCGACGACAAGGCGCGAACCTTCGCCTGCGGCAAGGACAGGCACACCGTCATCGGCAACGTGCCGGCTTTCGGCCGGGTCGACAACTGACACGGTGGGAATTGGCCATCGCGCCCGTAGCTTCGTCATCCACGGGCGGGGCAAGGAGCGCAACGACACGATCCGCGGAATCTGTTCCGCCGCGAAGTTCGGCTAGCTTCACGGCATCGATCCTCGGGCCAAGCCCGAGGATGACGAAGCGCGGTTACTTGCTCGCCTTGGCCCGCTCGATCGCGTCGACGATCATCTTCCTGGCATATTTGGAATCGTGCCAGCCTTCGATCTTGACCCATTTGCCGGGCTCGAGATCCTTGTAGTGCTCGAAGAAGTGCTGCACCTGCTGGCGGGTGATGTCGGGCAGCTGGGTGTATTCGGTGACGTTCTCGTAACGCAGCGTCAGCTTCGGTGACGGCACGGCGATGATCTTCTCGTCCTGGCCGGCATTGTCTTCCATGATCAGCACGCCGATCGGCCGCACGTTGATGACGCAGCCCGGCACCAGCGCGCGCGTGTTGCAGACCAGCACGTCGATCGGATCGCCGTCGCCCGACAGCGTGTGCGGCACGAAGCCGTAATTGCCGGGGTAGCGCATCGAGGTGTGCAGGAAGCGGTCGACGAACAGCGTGCCGGCCTCCTTGTCCATCTCATACTTGATCGGCTCGCCGCCGATCGGCACCTCGATGATGACGTTGACGTCCTCAGGCGGATTCTTTCCACTGGCGATGGCTTCTATGCGCATGGCTTTGTCCCTCTCTCGATAAAAGATCGATAGCGGGCGGCGCGCCATGGTGCAATGCGGCGAATGGTGCCTAGGATCCGATCGGAACACGCGGACGGCCGGAAAGGCCGGGGTGTCATTCCCAGACGAAAGCGACCTTCTTCAGCGCCTTCTGCTCGAAGATCTCGACGCCTTCGGCGACATCGCGTCCGCCGGCGCTGGCATAGAAGGCGAGCGCGTTCTGGTTGTCTTCCAACGCCCAAACCACCATGCCTTTCAGCCCGTGATCGGCCAGACGGGCCCTGGCTGCCGCGAACAGGCGACTGCCGAGCCCGATGCCCTGATATTCCGGGCGCAGGTACAATTCGTAGATTTCGCCTTGCTGCTTGAGCTCTCGGGCGCGGTTCTTGCCGATCGTCGCATAGCCGGCGACCTTGCCGCCGATCTCCACGACCAGAACGGTGGCGGCGCGACGAATCGCATTCGCCCACCAGTCGGCGCCGCGCCGGTTGATCATCGATGTCAGGGTGCGATGCGGAATAATGCCGGAATAGGCCCCGCGCCAAGCCTCCAGATGCACCTCAGCGATGGCACTGGCATCGCGCGGGTCGGCCTTCCTGATGTCGATCGTCAGCGTATTCATGATTTGTTAACCATAAACCCGCATCGCCCGATTGCAAGAGTCCGGGCGGCCCGCCGCCGGCTTTCTCACAAGCGATGATCGCCTCGGTGAGGCCTTCAATGTCTCTGTGGAAAGGGCTCAAATCTCTACGAGATGATCGTCCAACTCGTTGCTGTCGCCCAACGTGACCGGGAAATGCTCGGCGAGAACCGCTCCCACCAGTTCGATGGCCTTGACGAAGCCGTCGGCAAGCCTGTCGTCGCCGGCATGCGCGGTAAGGTCGCGCACGACGCCATCCCAGACAGGTTGGCCGACCTTGGCGTCGATGCCCGAATCGGCGACCACTTCGGCATAGCGTTCTGCGATCGAGACGAAGATCAATACCCCGGTACGCGCCGTGGTGCGGTGGACGTTGCGGGCGAGGAACTGCTTGATCGCGTTGACATGCGCCGCCTGGTAGCGCAGCCGCCTTGGCACCAGATGGATGCGCAGGCCGGGCATCGCCCACAACATCGCCAGCAAGCTGGCAAGCGCCAGAAGCTGGGCAAGGACAAAATGCGGCAGCCGGATCGACAGCCACCAGGCTTCCAGCCCATAGCCGCCGGCCAGACTGACGATCAGCATGCATACTGTCGCCATGAAGGCAGCCGGGAAGAAATACCCATCGCTGGCGTGCGCCACGACGCAGTAGATTTCGCCGTCGGTCTTCTCCTCGGCGGCGCGGATCGCGGTTGCGATGCGCTCATGATCCTGCGGGCTGATTGGTCGTGTCGCCATGATCTGTCTCACCAGCTTCCTGAAGAACCGCCCCCACCGGATGAGCCACCGCCGCCGGAAAACCCGCCGCCGCCCGAGGACCAGCCACCGCCGGAACCTCCCGACGACCAGCCGCCACCGGAGGACCGCCGGTGTGGCTCGAAAGTCATGCCGAGCCAGCGATAGCGGCCGGGCCCAAGCTTCTGGCCGAAGATCGGCGGCAGGACCGAAGCCGCGATGCTGCCGAAGAAGATGATCGCCCAGATGCTGATGAAGACGCCGAAGAACAGGTCATCGGAATTGAAGGGCGCCTGCTGGTTGCGCTTGCCCCGCGCTTCCAATTCCTCCGGATTGCCTTCCAGCACCATGATCATGTCGTCGACGGCCTTTTCTATGCCGCCGGAGAAATCGCCGGCGCGAAAGGCCGGCACCATGTCGTTTTCGATGATCAGCTTGGTGTGCAGGTCCGTCAGCGTGCCTTCCAGCCCGTAGCCGACCTCGATGCGCATCTTGCGGTCATTTTTCGCCACCAACAGAAGCACGCCATTGTTTTCCTTCGCCTGGCCGAGTTTCCAGAAGCGAAACAGCCGGTTGGCGTAAGGTTCGATCTCTTCGCCATCGAGGCTGGGAATCGTCGCGACGACGATCTGATCCGAGCCTTTCGTCTCGAAATCGGCAAGCTTCTGCGTCAGCGCCGCCTTCGTCGCCGCATCGATGATGCCGGCATTGTCGACGACACGGCCGGTCAGAGCGGGAAGTTCGGCGGCGAAGGCGGTGATGGGGAGGAAGAAGAGGCTGGCAAGAAGGCTAAGAAAGGAAAGGTAGGTGTTCCGCGGCGCCCTCCTCTGTCCTGCCGGACATCTCCCCCTCAAGGGGGGAGATTGGACGTCACACCGGCCTTCGCCAATCACCGGCGCAGAAGGATGAGCAATGCGCTCGAAACTGCCAATCTCCCCCCTTGAGGGGGAGATGTCCGGCAGGACAGAGGGGGGTGTTTGCACGCCAGCAGTCCGTGATTTCGCGAGATTTATTCCGATGGCAGTCGACGATCACCCGCCCTGCTTCGTGCCGAAATCGACCTTCGGCGTCTGTAGCTTGTCGTCTTCGATGGTGAAATTGGCGAAGGGCTGGTTGCTGCGGAACCAGAACGTCGCCCAAAGCACCGAGGGGAAGGTCCTCAGCGTCAGATTGTATTCCTTCACTGCCAGGATGTAGTCGCGCCGCGCCACCGCGATACGGTTTTCGGTGCCTTCGAGCTGCGCCTGCAGCGCCAGGAAATTCTGGTTGGCCTTGAGGTCGGGATAGTTCTCGACCACAGCCAAGAGCCGCGACAGTGCGCTGGTCAGGCCGGCCTGGCTGTCCTGGAACTTCTTGAACGCTTCAGGATTGTTCAACGTTTCCGGCGTCACGGTGACCTGCGTGGCCTTGGCGCGGGCTTCGACGACCGCATCGAGCGTGTCCTTTTCATGCGAGGCATAGCCCTTGACCGTCTCGACCAGGTTAGGGATGAGGTCGGCGCGGCGTTGATATTGGTTCAGCACCTCGCTCCATGCCGCCTTGGCGTTTTCCTCTGCCGTCGGGATGGTGTTGTATCCGCAGCCGGCAAGCAGCGGCAGCACGATCGCCATCACCAGGAAGGCAGGCAGCGTGCGGAACATGGACGGCGGGGCAATGCGCTGGGCAAACATGAAGAGGTCCCTCGGTAGAAGTTGCGTGCGAAGCATTACCACAATCGGCACACAAGAAAATGACCTCGACGGGCACGGTTATCGACACGTTACCGTCAGCCGCAAGCCCCTGTAATTGGCGGGGCGAACGCGGTAAGGTCGTGTCGAAACAGGACATCACCATGGCGGAACGCCAGGACAGCGAGAAGGAATCGCGCCGTATCCTCGAGCGCGTTGCCCTAGAGACGGATCCCGCCGGCAACTCGTTTGTCGCGCGGGCCACGAAAGGCATGCATGATCACGTCACCGCGGCCGATGCCGATCGTGCCGATCCGATCGAAGTCTGGGGCACCCGCGTTGGCCGGACACTCGGCCTGCTGCTGGCGCTGGGCCTGATGGTCTGGCTCGTGCTTTACGTCATCCGGGGCAGTTAGGAATCAAGCAACGATGAGCGCCGAACCAACCGACGCGCCGCGTGCGGTCATCGTCATTTCCAGCCATGTCGCGCGCGGCTCGGTCGGCAACCGTGCCGCCGTGTTCGCGCTGGAGACGCTGGGCTTTCCGGTCTGGGCCGTGCCGACGGTCATCCTGCCCTGGCATCCCGGCCATGGACGGGCAACGCGCATCGTGCCGCCGCTCGACCAGTTCAAGGCGCTGCTGGCCGATCTTGAGCGGGCGCCGTGGCTGGGCGAGGTTGGCGCCGTGCTGTCGGGCTACCTCGGCGAGGCCGGCCAGGCCGAGGCTGTCGCCTCGCTGGTGGCCGCGGTGAAGGCAAGGACGCCCGACGCCGTCTATATCTGCGATCCGGTGATGGGGGATTCGGGTGGCCTCTATGTGCCTGAACCGACCGCCGTCGCCATGCGCGACCGGCTGATGCCGATCGCCGACATCGCCACCCCCAACCGCTACGAACTGGAATGGATGGCCGGTGCTCCATTGCCCGACTTGAAATCGGTGATCGCGGCCGCCCTTCATGCCGGACCATTAACCATGCTGGTCACCTCGGCGCCGTCGATGATGACGGGCGGTACCGGCAATCTTATGCTCGATGGCAGCCAGGCCTTGCTGGCCGAGCATCGCCTGATCGACAAGCCGCCGAATGGCCTGGGCGATCTGACCGCAGCGGTCTACCTTGCGCGCATCCTGTCCGGTCAGCCGCCGATCAAGGCGCTGCAGTCGACGACGGCGGCGGTCTACGAGATCCTGGCGCGCACCGCCAAGCGCGGCGGCGACGAACTGCAGCTCGAAACCGACGCGCAGAGCCTGTCGCACCCGATGGCGATGGTTCAGCTTCGCCACCTCACGCATCCAGGGCGGGACCGCCGGGCGTGATACCGACTAAGGCCGTGCTTGTCGGCGTCGACGGCTGCAAGGCCGGCTGGATCGCCGTCCGGCACGACCCCGGTTCGATACCTCGTAACCCCGGTCCGAGACCTTCCGTCGCTGTCTTTGCAAGCTTCGCTGCCCTGCTTGCCTCACTCCCCGACGACGCTGTCATTGCTGTCGACATGCCGATCGGGCTGCCCGAATTTTCGAGCAAAGGGGGGCGCGGCCCCGAAGCGATGGTGCGCCCGTTGCTTGGGGCACGCCAATCCAGCGTCTTCTCGATCCCGTCCCGCGCCGCGCTCTATGCCGACACCAGCGACTTCACCACCATCGAAGCCTGGTATGCCGCTCACATGAGGGCAAGCAAGGTGGCCAAAGCCACATCCGACCCGCCGCGCGGCGTTTCGATCCAGGCGTTCGGCATTTTTGCCAAGATCCGCGAGATCGACGCACTGCTGATCGCGCGGCCCGATTTGCGCGGCCGTGTGTTCGAATCGCATCCGGAAGTCGCCTTCTGCCGGCTGAATGGCGATCAGGCCATGCGGCTGCCGAAGAAGATCAGGGGCAGCATCAATCCGGACGGCATGGCGGAACGCAAGGCGCTGCTCTGCCGGCACGGCTATGAGATGGGCTTCCTCGACCAGCCGCCGCCACGCGGTGCGGCCGCCGACGACTTCCTTGATGCGGCGGCGATGACGCTGATCGCCGGCCGCATCACCGATGGCGAGGCACGACCGTTTCCCGACCCGCCGCCTATCGATCGTGTTGGCATACCGGTCGCCATTTGGGCGTGAGGGTACCTGTGAGAGTCGCGCTTCGTGCCTGGCCTTTACGACGAGCTCCTACAATTCTGCATTGCTCGTGACAGGCTTTTGCCGCTAGAGGCTTGTCTCGACTGCAACGAGCTGCCGCCTCCAACCCGGAAAGGCCTTAGCCGCCCATGCCTCACCTCCCCGACCATCTCCTCGCCGGCTATCGCAATTTCATGAGCGGCCGTTACCTCACCGAGAGCGGACGCTATCGCGAGCTCGCCCGCGAAGGCCAGGCGCCGGAGACGATGATCGTTGCCTGTTGCGATTCCCGCGCCGCACCCGAAGCGATCTTCGACGCCGGACCTGGCGAACTCTTCGTGGTGCGCAACGTCGGCAATCTTGTGCCGCCCTACGCGCCTGACGGCGAATTCCATTCGACCTCCGCCGCGCTCGAATTCGCCGTGCAGAGCCTCAAGGTCAAGAACATCGTCGTCATGGGCCATGGCCGCTGCGGCGGCATCCGCGCTGCGCTCGACACCAATTTCGCACCGCTGTCGCCCGGCGACTTCATCGGCAAGTGGATGAGCCTGATCGCGCCGGCCGCGGAAACGGTCTCCTCCAGCACCTTCATGACGGCGACCGAGCGCCAGACAGCTCTGGAGCGCATCTCGATCCGCTATTCCATTGCCAATCTCCGGACCTTTCCGTGCGTCTCGATCCTCGAGGGCAAGGGGCGGCTGTCGCTGCACGGCGCCTGGTTCGACATTTCGACTGGTGAACTCTGGGTGATGAACAAGGAAACCGGCGATTTCGAACGGCCGGAGCTGGGATGAAGAGAGCGCGCAAGGCGGTGAATATCAGGTCGATCGTTTTGACGGCGGCCGCGCTGCTGATCGCGACTATTACCGCCCGCGCCGATGACCGCGCCACCATCAGCCGCTGGTATTCGGCGTTGCTGGTCGCCGACCGCACCGAGCTGTCCGACCTGCTCTCCGACGATGTCCGCATCAAGCTGGACGATCTCGGAATTGTGCAAAGCAAGCAGGAATTCATCGCCTCGATCAACGAATGGAAAGGCGCGGTTGCCGGTACTTCCATCCGGCACCGGATCGAGAAGAGCGAAGGCAACGTCACCACGGTGGTCGCCTGCTACGACTTTCCCAACAACGACATGCTGATGCAGGAAACTTTCGCGGTGGCCGACAACCGCATCACCGCCAGCTCGCAAGCGGCGATCGCCGAGAACTGCGACGGTTTTTGAAGCGGATATCGGACACCTGCTGTATTGCGGGTCCGCCGGTCGCGTCCTACATCGGTAGCGACCCACCCTGCCTGCCTTCACCAGCGAAAGACCGTCCATGCATTCCACGAAAGCCGTCGACCTTGCAGCCCATCCGCTGACTGCGTGGCAAGGACCGCTCGGCCTGCCCGATTTCACGCGCATCGGCGACGGCGATTTTTCCCCGGTCTTCGATGCGGCGCTGAAGGCGCATGAGGCCGAGATCGAAGCGATCGCCGCCAACGAAGATACCCCGACCATCGAGAACACGCTTGCCGCGTTGGAACTCGGCGGCGAGGCGCTCGATCGTGTCTCGTCGATCTTCTGGTGCCGCGCCGGCGCCCACACCAATGAAGCGATCCAGGCCCTGGAGCGCGACATCTCGCCAAAGATGTCCAGGCATTTCTCGGCGATTTCGATGAATGAGAGGCTGTTTGCCCGCATCGACGATCTCTACCAGCGCCGCGAGAGCCTGAAGCTCGACGCCGAGACCCTGCGGGTCCTGGAAAAGACCTGGAAGGGTTTTGTACGATCCGGCGCCAAGCTCGACGCCGACGGCAAGAAGCGGCTGGCAAGGATCAACGAGGAGCTGTCCTCGCTCGGCACGACTTTCGGCCAGAATGTGCTTGCTGACGAGCGCGACTGGGCGCTGTTCCTCGACGAGGCCGATCTTGCCGGTCTGCCGGACTTTCTGAAAAGCTCGATGGCCGAGGCGGCCGAAATGCGCGGCCAGAAGGGCCGCTATGCCGTCACCCTGTCGCGCTCGATCTATGAGCCGTTCTCGACCTTCTCCGAACGCCGAGACCTGCGCGAGACCGCTTTCCGCGCCTTCACCATGCGCGGCCAGAATGGCGGCGCCACCGACAACACATCCGTAGTGCGCGACATGCTGAAGCTGCGCGCCGAAAAGGCAAAGCTGCTCGGCTACGGCTCCTTCGCCGCGCTGAAGCTCGACGACACCATGGCCAAGACGCCGGAGGCGGTGCACGCGCTGCTTGATCCGGTGTGGGAGAAGGCGCTGGAAAAAGCAGCGGCCGACAAGACCGACCTGCAGCGGCTGGCGACGCAGGTGGGCAGCAATGAAAAATTCGCCGCCTGGGACTGGCGCTTTTACCAGGAGAAACTGCGTGCGGAGAAATTCGCCTTCGACGAGGCCGAACTGAAACCCTATTTGCAGCTCGACCGGATCATCGACGCCTGCTTCGACGTGGCGACACGGCTGTTCGGCATAACCTTCGTGGAGAAGAAAGGCATCGCCGTCTGGCATCCCGACGCCCGTGTCTTCGTGGTTAGGAATGCCGACGGCAGCGAGCGCGGCCTGTTCCTCGCCGATTATTTCGCCCGGCCGTCAAAGCGCTCCGGCGCCTGGATGAGCGCGCTGCAATCCGGTTATGGGCTCGGTCACGGCTCGAAACCGGTGATTTACAACATCATGAACTTCGCCAAGCCGCCGGTCGGCGAGCCGGCTCTGCTGTCGGTCGACGAGGCGAAGACGCTGTTCCACGAGTTCGGCCATGCGCTGCACGGCATGCTGACCGATGTCACCTGGCCGTCGGTCGCCGGAACCTCGGTCAGCCGAGATTTCGTCGAACTGCCCTCGCAGCTCTACGAGCACTGGCTGACCGTGCCGGCTGTGCTGGAAAAGCACGCGTTGCATGTCAAGACCGGCAAGCCGATGCCCAAGGCGCTGCTCGATAAAATGCTGGCCGCGCGGACTTTCGGCGCTGGCTTTGCAACTGTGGAATTCACCGCGTCTGCCTTGATGGACATGGCCTATCATGCGCGGCCGGACGCGCCGCAGGAGCCGCTTCGTTTCGAAGCCGAAACGCTCGAAAAGCTTGTCATGCCGGACACCATCGCCATGCGCCATCGCACCCCCCATTTCGGCCACGTGTTTTCCGGTGACGGCTACTCCGCCGGCTATTACTCCTACATGTGGTCGGAAGTGCTCGACGCCGACGCCTTCGCCGCCTTCGAGGAAACCGGCGACCCCTTCAACCCGGCGCTCGCCGAGCGGCTACGCAAGAACATCTATGCCGCCGGCGGCTCGAAAGACCCCGAGGAGCTTTACACGGCGTTTCGCGGCAAGATGCCGTCACCCGAAGCGATGATGGCCAAGCGGGGATTGGTGTGATTAGCCAATCTCCCCCCTTGAGGGGGAGATGGCCGGCAGGCCAGAGGGGGTCGGTCCGACTGGGCTCGAGCTGCTCCGGTAGAAGAAGGC
>NZ_JAMYOR010000098.1:0-16393 GCF_040319965.1 Mesorhizobium sp. M0830
AGCGAGTGACCCGCGGGGCGACATGGTCCGGAAAAAAGACAGGAAACGCTTGACCTCACCGACCCCAATCAGAGAAGCCTGCTAAAGCCCGAGTTCCGACAGTGTTGGGTGGTCATCCGGCCGCCGGCCGAGCGGCCAGTGATATTTGCGGTCAGCCTCGCCGATCGGCAGGTCGTTGATGCTGGCGATGCGCAGGCGCATCAGCCCGTGTTCGTCGAATTCCCAATTCTCGTTGCCGTAGCTGCGGAACCATGAACCGCTGTCGTCGCGCCACTCATAGGCGAAGCGCACCGCGATCCGGTTGGCGTGGAAGGCCCAGACCTCCTTGATCAGCCGATAGTCAAGCTCGCGGCTCCATTTGCGCGTCAGGAGCGCCTGGATGGCATCGCGCCCTTGCAGGAATTCGGTCCGGTTACGCCAGCGACTGTCCATTGTGTAGGCGAGCGCGACCCGTGCCGGATCGCGCGAGTTCCAGGCGTCCTCGGCCATGCGCGCCTTCTGTGCGGCGGTCTCGGCTGTGAACGGTGGAAGCGGTGGTAGGCTCTCAGACATGACATTCCTCTGCGGCATGCGTGCCGGAGACCGGCGGACACCGCCTGGCCTTTCCGGAGTCAGGCAGCATCGCGGGCAGAAACAACCGGAAAATCGATCTCGGTCCGGGCAACCTCATTGATATAGTTGGTCCAGACGTTCAGGGCGACGTGCTGGACGATCTCAATGATCTCACCATCGTCATAGCCTGCCAGCCTGACGGCTGCGAGGTCCTCGTCGCCGACATGGCCGCGGCTGTGGGCGACCTTGGCGGCGAAACGGACAGCCGCCCCCGCCTTGGGATCGGTGGAACCGCCGTGGCGGTTGGCAATCATTTCGGCGTCGTCGAGCCTTGCGAGGTTCTTGCCGAGGTAGGTGTGGGCGGAAAGACAGTAGTTGCAGCCATTGACCTCGGCGACCGCGAGCGCGATACGCTCGCGCGTTGGCGCCGGCAGGCGGCCCCTGGCAAGCGCCCCAGACATGCCGAGGTAGCCTTCCAGCGCGGCCGGGCTGTTTGCAACCATCCTAAACAGGTTCGGCACGACACCGAGTTGCTTCTCGACAGCGTGCAGCATGGGTTGCGCGGCTGTTGGAGCGGCGGCAATGGATGACAGGGTAACGATGCGGGGCATGACGATTTCCTTTTGAGGTGCCCGTCTTATATGCATCCTTTCACATTGCGGATGTAGATGCCATAATTGCAATCTATCCTTCCAATTTCTGGAATAAACAATGGACCGCCTCGAAGCCATGTCCCTTTTCGTTGCCACGGTCGAGGCTGGCAGTTTGTCCGCTGCCGCGCGCCGTTCGGGCGTGCCACTTGCCACGGTCAGCCGCAAGGTCTCCGACCTAGAGCGTCATCTTCAGACACGCCTGCTGAACCGGTCGACGCGGCGGCTGACGCTGACCGATGCGGGCGACGCCTACCTCGCCGCATGCCGCCGCATTCTCGACGAGGTCGGCGAGGCCGAGCGGGTCGCCGGCGGCGAGTACAGCGCCCCGACGGGCGAATTGATCATCACCGCGCCGATCGTCTTCGGCCGCCTTCACGTGCTGCCAGTCGTCACCGCGTTTCTCGCCGCCTACCCGCAAGTGGACATTCGCCTGACGCTCGGCGACGCGATAAGCCATTTGGCCGAGGAGCATATCGATCTCGCAATCCGCATCGGCCGGCTGCCGGACTCGCGCATGGTTGCCACAGGGCTTGGCTCCATACGTCGTGTTGTCTGCGCAAGCCCCGCCTATTTGTCTGAACGCGGCACGCCGAAAACCCCCAGAGATCTTGAGACGCACAGCTGCATTACCTTTGAGGGTCTCAGTTCCCTCGCCACCTGGACCTTTTCGGTGGAGAAGACCGACCTTCCAATCCAGGTTCGCTCAAGGCTCCGCGTCAACACCGCTGAGGCCGCGATCGACGCTGCGATTGCCCGCATCGGGATAACACGGGTACTTTCCTACCAGATCGTAGCCGCTGTGCGGTCAGGAGCCCTCAGAGCGGTTCTCCAGGACTTCGAACCGCAGCCGTGGCCGGTAAATCTCGTACACGCCGGCCAGGGCCGGCTGCCGGTGAAACTGCGCGCCTTCCTCGACTTCGCCGCTCCTCGCCTGCGGGAACGCCTGGCGCAGGCGGCGTGGTGAATGAGCCGCATCGCCTTGTTTCCTTTTTCCCCGCGCTTGGTGTAACCAACGCTCACCTCCTCACCGGACCTCCCCCATGCTCTATGCCAGATCACTGACGTTCAATTTCGTCTTCTACGTCAACCTGATCATCCAGATGATCCTCTGGACCCCCTACTATTTCCTGTCCCCCCGTCACCGCGCCTGGTTCGTGCCGAAATTCTGGTCGCGCACCTCGATGTGGCTCTTCGACAAGATCGCTGGAACGAAGAGCGACATCACCGGCCAGGAAAACCTGCCAGCAGGCTCGTTCATCCTGGCGCCCAAGCACCAGTCGTTCTGGGACACGATCGCCTTCTTTCCCTTCCTCCAGGACCCGCTCTACATCTTGAAACGAGAGCTGACCTGGATCCCGTTCTTCGGCTGGTACATCATGAAGATGCGCATGATCCCGGTTAACCGCGGCAGCCGCTCGAAGGCGCTGAAGGCCGTGGTCGCCGCGACCAAGGAGGAGATGGCGCGCAACCCCCGCCAGCTCATCATCTATCCCGAGGGCACGCGCCGGGCGCCGGGCGACGAGCCGGCCTACAAATACGGCATCGTCGAAATCTACGCGCAGCTTGGTGTTCCGGTGGTGCCGGTTGCCCATGTCGCCGGCCTTTATTGGCCGCGCCGGAAATTCCTGCGCTACCCCGGCACGATCAGGGCACGCTTCCTGCCGCCGATTCCACCGGGCCTGAGCAAGGACGAATTCATGGCACGACTGATCGGCGAGACGGAGGCCGCCTGCGATCAGCTTCTCATTGAGGCATCCCACGAACCCAATCCGCCGGCCTTGCCGCCGACGGCGGTGAAGCGGTTGCAGGAACTCGGCGCGAAAGCCTGAGCGAAAACTCCCGGGCCAGTTTTCAACCAAACACTGCCAGCGCTGTGGTCAACACCAGCGTCACGGCAAAGACCAAATTGACGATCCGCGAGGGTGCCGGCTGGCGCAGGAAGCGCGCGAACGCTGCTCCCGCGACGAGCCACACGGCATGGATGGCGACGATCATCAGGGCGAGAACCGTCAGCCTCAGCCATGGACCGAGCTCAGCGACGCCTTGTTTCGACGAAGTGCCGGCGAACACGGCGGCGATCGCCACATAGGCCTTTGGGTTGGCGACAGCGAGAAGAAATCCGGCCAGCCATGTTGGGCGCGAAGCCTCGGCGGCGCGTGCCGCCAAGGGCGGCGCCGTAGCGATCTTGAAGGCGAGATAGAGGATGTAGACCGCTGAAGCGACGGCCAGCAGCGGCGCGTGCCGCGGCATCGACGTGAGCACCGCCATGACCCCGGTCGCCACGATCAGCAACACGGCGATCGTGCCCAGGATGATCCCCCAGGCATAGCGCAGCGAGTGGCGCAGGCCGAAGGCGGCCCCGACGGCGGTGACGCTTATCGTTGCCGGCCCTGGGCTGCCCATGACGATCGTGGCGGCAAGCACCAGCGCGACCAGCTGACGCCAAAGGTCCAGCTGCGAAAGAAGCGGCTCCGTCATCTGCACCTCTGCCTTGCCCCGTGCAAAGGGACGGTACGGCAAGACAAGAGGGTCGTCTTGGACGTTCGTGCGAGGAGCGGTCGCCGAAAGCTTCAGCCGCTCGCCTTGTCGAGTTCGGCCATATCGTCGGCGCTCAATTTCAGCGACGCCGCCTTGATCAAGCTGTCCATCTGATCGGGCCTGGTGGCGCTGGCGATCGGCGCGGTCACACCGGGCCGCGCGATCACCCAGGCAAGCGCGACTTCCGCTTGCTTGGCCGAATGCCTGGCCGAGACCGCGTCCAGTGCCGCAAGGATGCGATATCCGCGCGCGTTGAGATAGTCCTTCACACCGCCGCCACGCGGGCTCTGACCAAGATCGGCCTCGCTGCGGTATTTGCCGCTGAGAAAACCCTTGGCAAGACTGAAATAGGTGATGACGCCGATGTCCTCGGCCACGCAGAGATCACGCAGCGGGCCGTCGAAGGACGAGCGGTCGTAGAGATTGTATTCCGGCTGCAGCACTTCGTAACGCGGCAGGCCGCGCAGGCTCGCCACATCGAGTGCGGCGCGCAACTGGGCGGCGTCGAGGTTCGAGCAGCCGGCATAGCGGATCTTGCCCTTGGCGAGCAGCTTCTCATAGGCGCCAAGGGTTTCCTCGTAGGGCGTCGTCGGATCCGGCCAGTGCGACAGATAGAGATCGATGGTGTCGGTCTGCAGCCGCTTCAGCGATGCGTCGATGGCCTTTTCGATGTATGCGGCGGACAGGTCCTTATGGCCCTGTCCCATATCCGAACCGACCTTGGTGACCACGATGACCTTGTCACGATTGCCACGGTCCTTCATCCACTTGCCGATAATGGTTTCCGACTCTCCGCCCCGGTGGCCGGGCACCCAGCGCGAATAAGCATCCGCCGTATCGACGGCGTTGAGGCCGGCGCCGATGAAGCTGTCGAGCAGGTCGAACGAGGTTTTCTCGTCGGCGGTCCAGCCGAAGACATTGCCGCCCAGAACCAGCGGTGCGATGGAAAGATCGGTACGACCGAGACGGCGTTTCTGCAAGGCATATCTCCGGAATGATTGGGCGGGCGAATGCTGCCCGCGGGCTGAGGTTCGGAGCCTAAGCTAGGTCTTGGCCGAGCGAGGTCAAAGGCCTGGCCGCCTTTTTCCGCAGAGCCAGCTTCACAAAGGCGCGACCCGCCTGGCGACTTCCTCCAGCCAATGGTCGCGAATGCCTAGCGCCTCGAGATGCTCCAGTGTGCTGAGCACATAATCCTCGTTGACGCCGGACTGGCCGACCGCGCCACGCACCATGGCCGCCGCCTCCGCCTCGTCGAGCGCGCCGGCATACTGCTCGTGCTGGCGGTCGACGATATAGGCCACCGCCTCGACAGTCCGGCCCCCGTCGAGACGAATCTTGAGCAAGCGCTCGAGATAGACATTGGTGACCAGCTCGCGGTCGCGCAGATAGGTGATGACCTCGTCGCGCAAGTCGCCGGGAACACGGAACGCCAGGCCGACGCAGGAGCCGCCACGGTCGAGGCCGAGCACCAGCCCCGGCCGTTCACGCGTGCCGCGATGCACGAAGGAATAGACGCAGAGCGACCGGCGATACCCATGCAGGCGCGCGCGCTGTGTCTCGACATGGGCGAAACCCGGCCGCCAGATCAACGAACCATAGCCAAACACCCAAAAATCGCCCATATCGCCGCGCCTGATTGCAAAGAATGTCAACACCGTACCGGGACCGGAGTTTTTTTAGCCTGTCCCGTCTACCTATTCGTCTCTGTCTACCTATTGTCGGCGGGATCGACTGTCCGTCCGCAACACCCATGCGTTAACGAGAGCCAAAGCATGACGTCAAGTGACGAACGCCAGCCGAGTAACCTTCGCCGCTTGTTGTGGCTTGTCACCTTCGTCGTGGTGCTGTTTGCCATCTACAGCGGCGGCTGGTTCTATCTGGCTGACCGGGTGAGGAGCGAGGCCGACAAGGCGGTTGCCACGCTGAACAAAACTGGCGTCGAAGCCGGCTGTGCCAACCTCCAGGTCAGCGGCTATCCCCTGAGCTTTACGGTCTCCTGCGACAATTTGGCTTACGAGGACGATGCCAGCAACGTCGCCGCTTCGGCCGGCAGTTTCAACGCAGCCGCCCAGATCATCCAGCCTCTGTCACCGGTTGCCAATCTGCGCGGCCCGCTCAGGACTTCCGTGCCAGGCATGGCGCCGCTGTGGATCGACTGGGACAATCTGCAGGCCAACGTCAAATTGTGGTGGCCGCTACCGCAGCGGATTGCCCTGGAGGCGGAGGGCCTGTCCGGCCAGACCGATCCGGCCGACGATACCGATCCGGTGCAATTGTTCAGCGCCGGCAAGGCGGCTGGCCAACTGCAGCCGAATGGGGCAGACATCGACTATCTCGGCAGTTTCGGCGATCTCGAGATCGACCCCGGCGCGATCGGCGGGCGCGTGCTGCCGGCGCTCGATGCCAGCGGCGACGCGACGCTGAAGAACGGCATTGCACTGATCGGCACGCAGGTGAAAAGCCTGCGCGGCCAGGCAATCGAAATCCGCAACCTCTACCTGTCGTCGGGCACGGCGCGCATCACCGTTTCAGGACCGCTTTCGGTCGATGCCGAGGGCCTGATCAACGCCGATCTGATGATCAGGCTAAAGGACCCGAAGGCGGTGGCTGCCATCCTCGGCGCCGCCATACCCGAGCAGAAAAGCCAGATCGAGCAGGGCTTTTCTGCCCTGGCGGTGCTCGGCAACGAACCGTCGATGCCGCTGAAGGTGGTCAAGGGCAAGGCCTCACTCGGCTTCATCCCGCTGGGCAAGATCAAGCCACTCCATTAAGCGTCCCTGTATGAACAGACCGGCAAAACTTCTGAGCGTCGGCGCGCTGACGCTGGACACCATCCTGCGTGTCGAGACACTGCCGCTGCATCAGGGCAAGTTCATCGCCTCCGACGGCGTCCAGATCGCCTCGGGCATGGCCACCAGTGCTGCCTGCGCCGCGCACCGCTTGGGCGCCGAGGTGTCGCTGTGGGCTAGTGCGGGTGACGATCCCGTCGGCGACCATCTCGTTGCCGCGATCGAAGCCGAAGGTGTCGATTGCGCCTATGTCCGCCGCGTCGGGGGCGCTCGCTCGGCGCTGGCCTCGATCCTGGTCGATGCGCATGGCGAGCGCATCATCGTGCCGTTCTATGACAGACTTGCGCAGGCCGATCCCGAAGGCTTGCCGCTCGCCGACCTCTCCGCATTCGACGCCGTTTTGGTCGATGTCCGCTGGCCGGGCGCGGCAGCACTTGCCCTCAACGCCGCGCGCGCCATCGGCCGGCCGGCGATCCTCGATGCCGACACCGCGCCGCTGGAGGTCCTGGAACAGCTGTTGCCGCTCGCCACGCATATCGTCGCTTCGGAGCCGGCGGCGCGCATCGTCTGCGGCCAGGCGCTCGACCCGGAAACGGCTTGCGCCGATCTCGCCAGCCGCACCGACGCCTTTGTCGCGGTGACTGGCGGCGCGGCGGGGAGTTGGTGGCACGACCGTTCCGCAGGCTGTGTGCGTCATGTCGCGGCGCCGAGAATCAAAGCGGTCGACACATTGGCCGCCGGCGACGTCTTTCACGGCGCCTTCGCCGTCGGCCTGGCGGAGGCCATGTCTGTCGAGCAGGCTTTGCGCTTTGCCAGTGCGGCCGCCGCGCTCAAATGCCTGCGCTTCGGCGGCAGGCTTGGCGCGCCGAATAGAGCCGAGACGCTGGCGATGGTTGCGGCGACCTGGCCGGCCTGAAACAAATTTAAGTCTTGGCCGGGTGTTCGACCGCCTGGCGGCCAAAATCGGGCACGTCGATGTCCTGGCCGGCCTCGATGATCGAGCGGCGCACGGCCCGGGTGCGGGTGAACAGGTCGAAGAGTTTTTCGCCGTCACCCCAGCGGATCGCGCGTTGCAACGACGCCAGGTCTTCCGAGAACCGCGCCAGCATTTCGAGGATTGCATCCTTGTTGTGCAGGCATACGTCCCGCCACATGGTCGGGTCGGAAGCGGCAAGGCGGGTGAAGTCGCGGAAGCCCGAAGCCGAATACTTGATCACCTCGGACTTGGTTACCGACTGCAGATCATCGGCGGTGCCAACGATATTGTAGGCGATGATGTGCGGCAAATGCGAGACGATGGCCAGCGTCATGTCGTGATGCTGAGGATCCATCGTGTCGATGTTGGCGCCGCAGCGGCGCCAGAATTCCGACAGCCGTTCCAGCGCGTCCGGGTCAGTATCGGGCAGCGGCGTGAAGATACACCAGCGATTGTCGAATAGGTCGGCAAACCCGGCATCGGGGCCGGATTTCTCTGTGCCCGCCAGCGGATGACCGGGAATAAAGTGGACGCCGGCTGGCACATAAGGCTGCATCTGCGCGATGACAGATGCCTTGGTCGAGCCGACATCGGTGAGGATCGCGCCCGACTTCAATGAAGACGCAATTTCCTCGGCGATCGCGCCGGACGAGCCGACCGGCACCGAGACGATGACCAGATCGGCATCCCGGACCGCTTCGCTCGCATCGGTGGTGTAGGAATCACCGAGCCCAAGTTCTCTCGCTCGCGCCAGCGTCGCGGCACTGCGGGTCGAGATGGCTACGCGGCCAGCCAGCCCCTCGCGGCGGATGACGCGGGCCAGCGACGAGCCGATCAGGCCGATGCCGACCAGCGCGATCTTTTCAAACATCGGTGATGTCATGGTGTTCTAGCTTTTCAGGAATGTCGTGAGTGCGGCGACAACGCCGCGATTGGCCTCTTCGGTGCCGACGGTCATGCGCAGCGCGTTGGGAAAGCCGTAGCCGGAAACGCGCCGCAATATGTAGCCGCGTGCCGTTAGGTAGTCGTCCGCGGCCGCTGCCGAATGTTTCTGGTCGTCAGGGAAATGAATAAGGACGAAATTGCCAACGCTGGGCGTTACCCGCAGCCCAAGCTTTGTGAACTCCTCGCTCAACCATGCCAGCCAGGTCTCGTTGTGCGCGACGCTGCGCTCGACATGGGCGCGGTCGCGGATCGCCGCGATTCCGGCCTCGATCGCCGTTGCATTGACGTTGAAGGGGCCACGCACGCGGTTGATCGCGTCGACGATGTGCATCGGCGCGTACATCCAGCCGATCCGCGCCCCACCAAGGCCGATCTTCGAGAAAGTACGGGTCATCACCACATTCTCGGCGCTGCCGACCAACTCGATGCCGGCTTCGTAATCGTTGCGGCGGACATATTCTGCATAGGCCGCGTCGAGCACCAGAAGCACGTGCCTTGGCAGACCGGAATGCAGCCGGCGCACCTCCTGGAACGGCACATAGGTGCCGGTCGGGTTGTTGGGGTTGGCGAGGAACACGATCTTGGTGCGCGGCGTGACGGCGGCCAGGATGGCGTCGATGTCGGCGCGCTCATCTTTTTCCT
The DNA here is from genome assembly GCF_040319965.1 of Mesorhizobium sp. M0830. Taxonomy (NCBI): domain Bacteria; kingdom Pseudomonadati; phylum Pseudomonadota; class Alphaproteobacteria; order Hyphomicrobiales; family Phyllobacteriaceae; genus Mesorhizobium; species Mesorhizobium sp. M0830. The sequence goes on from NZ_JAMYOR010000098.1 coordinate 9,096, forward strand.
TGATCGTCACCGGAACGGCACCCGCCGACTGGATGTAGATCTTGTAGACCATGAAGGCGTGTTCGGTGATGACGGCCTCGTCGCCGGGCGCCAGATAAGTCTGCGCCAGGAGGCCGAGGATCTCGTCGGAACCGTTCGAGCAGACGATGTTGGCCGGGTTGAGACCGTGCACTTCGGCGATCGCTTCGCGCAGCCGCCTGGCGGTGCCGTCGGGATAGACATCGAGCTTTCCGGCAATCTCGCGCGCGGCTTCGATCGCTTTTGGCGAGGGACCGAGCGGGTTCTCGTTCGACGAAAGCTTGTAGACCTTGGCGACGCCGGCAGGCGCCGTGCTCTTGCCCGGCACATAGGCGTCGATGTCCATGATGCCCGCGCGCGGGGTTGGACGTGCCTTGTCCGGTGTCTGGCTCATGTCGCAAAATCCGTCGAGAACGCTTCCTCAGGGAAGCCGCAGCGGAAATACAAGCCGTGGCCCGCAATGTCGAGAGGTGACCGCCTCCGGACAAGGCTGGCCGTTGACGCCGGCCTGCCGCAGCCCTAGAAGGGGTACGAACTACCGTGGTGATTTGGCCGGTCGGCTTGCAGCCACGTTAAACAACTTGCTAAAGGGCCGTTTGCATCCTGTAACCGGCTTTGCGACTGCAATGCCGGTTTTTTATTGCCCGCGCCGGCCGGACACCGCATCGGCGACGATTTTCGAAAAGCACGGTGCAGGGATCAAGGTGTGAGATGGATGCAATGGCCGCTCTGCGTGCTCGCAAAACCAACAACGAGGCCGACCAGCCGTCGAGCCCGGTTTTGCGTTTTGGGCCTGACAAGCCGCTCAAGCTCGACGCCGGCACGCTGCTGTCGCCGTTCCAGATCGCTTACCAGACCTATGGCACGCTGAACGACGCCCGTTCCAATGCTATCCTCGTCTGCCACGCGCTGACCGGCGACCAGCACGTCGCCAGCACCAATCCGGTGACCGGCAAGCCGGGTTGGTGGGAAGTGCTGATCGGCCCCGGCAAAATCATCGACACCAGCCGCTTCTTCGTCATCTGCTCCAACGTCATCGGTGGTTGTCTTGGTTCCACAGGCCCGGCCTCGACCAATCCCGCCACCGGCAAGCCCTATGGGCTTGACCTGCCGATCATCACCATCCGTGACATGGTGCGCGCGCAGCAGATGCTGATCGACCATTTCGGCATCGAAAAGCTGTTCTGTGTGCTCGGCGGCTCGATGGGTGGCATGCAGGTGCTGGAATGGGCGTCGAGCTATCCGGAGCGCGTCTTCTCGGCGCTGCCGATCGCTACCGGCGCGCGCCATTCCTCGCAGAACATCGCATTCCACGAGGTCGGCCGGCAAGCTGTAATGGCCGATCCGGACTGGCATGGCGGCAAATATTTCGAGCACGGCAAACGCCCGGAAAAAGGCTTGGCGGTGGCGCGCATGGCCGCCCACATCACCTATCTGTCGGAGGCCGCGCTGCACCGGAAATTCGGCCGCAATCTGCAGGATCGCGAAGCGCTGACCTTCGGCTTCGACGCCGACTTTCAGATCGAAAGCTATCTGCGCCACCAGGGCATGACCTTCGTCGATCGCTTCGACGCCAATTCCTACCTCTACATGACCCGGTCGATGGACTATTTCGACCTTGCAGCCGACCATGGCGGCCGGTTGGCCGACGCTTTTGCCGGTACCAAAACCCGTTTCTGCCTGGTGTCCTTCACGTCGGATTGGCTGTTTCCGACCGAGGAGAGCCGCTCGATCGTGCATGCGCTGAACGCCGCCGGCGCCTCGGTGTCCTTCGTCGAGATCGAGACCGATCGCGGCCACGATGCCTTCCTGCTGGACGAGCCGGAACTGTTTGCCGCCATCAACGGCTTCATCGGCTCGGCGGCCCGGGCGAGAGGGCTCAGCGCATGACCCTGGAAAGTTGCGGACTGGTCTGTCCAGGATCATGCTCCACGCAGGAGGCGGCATCATGAGTGTCAACCGCGACCAGCGCGTCGACCTCGAGGTCGTCGCCAATCTCATCCCGCCGCAGTCCCGCGTGCTCGATGTCGGTTCGGGCGACGGCTCGCTGCTCGAATTGCTGCAGGACACCAAGCAGGTCGACGGCCGTGGGTTGGAGCTGTCGCAGCGCGGCGTCAACGAATGCGTGGCGCGCGGCCTCTCGGTCATCCAGGGCGATGCCGACAAGGATCTCGAATTCTATCCCGACAAGGGCTTTGACTTCGTCGTCCTGTCGCAGACGCTGCAGGCCACCCGCAACCCGAAGCTGGTGCTCGACGAACTGCTCAGGATCGGCAACCGCGCCATCGTATCCTTCCCCAATTTCGGCCATTGGCGGGTGCGCCTGTCGCTGTTCATCCAGGGCCGCATGCCGGTGACAAAGGACCTGCCCTATTCTTGGTACGACACGCCCAATATCCATTTCTGCACCATCCGCGACTTCGTCAATCTCTGCGACGAACTCGGCGCGACGGTGGAGAAGGCGACGGCACTCGACGCCAACGGCCAGAAGATAGGTCTGTCGATGCCGTGGTGGTTCTGGAATTTCTTCGGCCAGCAGGCGGTGTTCTTGCTGAAGCGGTAGCTGTGTTAGCCATGCATCTTTTTCGAAGAGGCCCTCTGCCCGTTGAAACTCCACCGGACGTTCTGGCTGGGATAAAGGCCGGGATTCTGATCTGCACGTCACCTCGGAGCGGCAGCAACTATCTCGCCGAGTTGATGGCAGGTGCGGGACTTGGCAAACCTCTCGAGTGGTTCGGCGGCCGCCGCGTTCTGGAACTGCCCAATTATCCGCGAAATCCCCGTGCTCAGGTTTTACGGGCACTGAAGGATGGACGCTCCCCCTCGGGGATCTACGCAGTCAAAATATTTGCAAGCCAGTTTTCGCAAGTATCCAAGACTGTGGACCTCCCGGCCAGCCTTCCAGCGCTGCGCTACGTCCGCTTGACCCGCCGCGATCTTCTTGGCCAGGCGATCTCTTGGACACGCGCCCGTCAAACGGGACGATTCCGCTCTACCGAGAAAGGCCAGAATTCACCACGCTACGACGGCCCAGCCATCGCAGAATCGCTTAAGAAAATCGGACTGGAAAATCTCGCGTGGGATGTCTGGCTTGCAAAGAACGGATTGCCCTTCCTGCCATTGACGTATGAGGAAGTCTTGGCAAACCCACAGACCTGCCTTGAGAAAATTGCGCATCTGGCCGGCACCCACATCACTTTTGGACCTGCGTCGGCCCTCAATTCCAGCCTTGAGGTCCAAAGAGACACAATCAATATGGAATGGAGGGAGCGCTTTCTGTCGCAGTACTCTGCCCTCTCAAAATTCCAGACCATCAGTCATCGAATTCGGGGGCTTCTTTAAGAAGCGGCGTGAAGTCCCAATTTTACCGCAAAGACAATACGCAGATTGTGCCGGACAATGGCGAAAACGCTGCCGGTTGATCAGCACGGATTGCCTTTACATCGCGACGAGGCGACTATATTCCCCCTGGTTGTCGATAGATATTTGGGGCCGGGATGGTTGAAGAACGCGCAACATACTCGCTCGTCATGGAAATGGAAAACGCCAAGTCCATTGACTGGGACGAGATCGGCGTTGGACTGAAGGCTTTGGCGCGGGAAATCGCCGCAGTTTCCGCGAGCGGCCTGGCGCGACCGACGGTTGTTATCTCTCACGGCGCGGCAGAGTCGGAAACAGATGCGCTGCATCGTAAAATCGCGGCTGAAGCACCGCAGTTGGGTCAAGTCTCCAACCTGATCTTCACAGCTTTCCCCGGAGGCCGATACTACGACCTGAAGAACAATGGCATGCTGGCAGCTGACGGAAATATCGTCATCTTTATCGATTCCGACGTCGTGCCGGAACCAGGCTGGCTGCCGGGTTTGCTCGAGCCATTCAAAGACCCCAAAATTATTTGTGTAAACGGATACACATATCTTTCGCACGATGATTTTTTTTCAAGAACGTTTGCCTTGATCTGGTTTTTTCCGATGGCCCACGGAGACAGTCGGTTCGCGTCGAAGCGGGCGATGAACGCAAACAACGTAGGGTTTCGGCGCGAATGGATCGTCAGTCATCCTTTCCCGAACCATAATGGCTTCAAGGTTTCCTGCACGTTGCTGATGCGCGAACTGCTGCGTGAAGGCCACAAAATTCATAATGTCAACGCACGCGTCTACCACTACTCACCGCGGGGCTGGCGGTTCTTTTACTGGCGGGCCCTGGTTACAGGCCGCGACGCCGACCGAAAGTTCGTGGCCCTCAATTCGCCTAGTCGCACGCGACGGGTAGCCAAGTCTTTCAGCCGTTGGTTCACCATGTCGTGGCGCACAACACGACGCATTGTGGGCCATGCTCGGGAGACAGGGATGCCGCTTTGGCAAATTCCATTCTCCCTGATTGTCGGTCAGGTATTTTACAGCTTGGCATTCTGGGGCCAGTTTAGCTTCGCTGCCGGCATAGTTCGCGACGAAATCGAGACCGTGCCCGACTATATCGGGCACAGCTAGCCGATTTATCGCATCTTTGAGCCGTGCCCCCAACGTTGCATTGATTTGGGACCAGTCAACTATTCCAGAATATCCGTCGCCTTGTGCGGATGTTCGACCCCGTCGGCGAACACCACATCGGCCTCCGAATTATCCGTGCGTAGTGCGAGTGTTGCCTGGTACGCGGGCGAGTTGTACCAGCCATGCACATGCTGCCTGTCGGGAAATTCGATGATGATCAGGTGGCTGGGCCAGTCGTTCTCGATCACTTCCAGATCGCCGCCATGAACCAGAAAATGACCGCCGAAAGGTTCCAGCGCGGCATCGATCTTCTGCAGATATTCGACGATCTGCAGGCCCATCGTGGCCTGGCGCATATGGGCAAGGGCGTAGGCGGTCATGACTGTACTCCCTTGTTATCGAAACCGCGTTGCCGGCCTCGCAAGGGCAATCTGACCGAAAGCCGAGCACAAAGCGATTACGTCCGAGGTAATGGAATGCATGCTATTCTGACACGCGGACCGCTTCTGTGGTGATTCGCAAATGCTCTGTTCGGCAATGCTGTTGCAAATGGAGCGCTAATAACCGGAATTCGTTGGCTTGCGCGGCTCGAGTATCGGTAAAGTGGATGACTTGGGCACCTGGTTTTTGTAGCGTCGGATCGACTACGGGATATCGCGGAAAGGAAGTTCGATCCATTCGACCGTTCCAAGAATTGAAAAGTCCTGGATAGACGCGCAACTCTGCGCAGGAAACAGCTGACACGACATGGCCGGGATCATGGATCCAACACCTCTCGTTACCGTCATAACGCCGACCCACAACCGGCGCGAAACGGTGTTGCGCGCCGTGGAAAGCGTGCTTTCCCAAAGCATGCCAAGACTCGAGCATATTGTCGTTGACGATGGCTCGACCGACGGAACCGAGGCGGCACTTGCCCGCATTCAAGACCCGCGGCTGATTTATGTCGGTGCGAAATGGCGAGGCGCCAATGCCGCCAGGAATGCCGGCATCGAGCGGGCGCGGGCGCCCGTGGTGACATTCCTCGATTCGGACGACGTTTACCTGCCGCACCGGCTTGAACGAACCCTGGCCCGCTTCGACGACAATTCCGCACTTCAGGTATTGATCAGCTCTTTTGTGTCCCTGAAGGGCAATCGCGCCACCAATTGCGTCAATCGCGATGCGTTCGTGAGCCCGACGATGCTGGAACGGACGCTGGTCGCACAGACGATCTTCATCGCCGGCTCCGCGATAACCGCTCGCCGCGAGGCCTTGCTGGGCATTGGCGGTTATGACAGCGACATCACCCGGATGCAGGACCGGGAATTGCTGCTGCGGCTAGCGCGCCGTCATGGCGCTCGGTTGTCCGAAGACATCGACTGGACGAAATACAACTCGGAAAACTCGATTTCAGGCCGCCGTGACGGCTATGTCGAAGCCTATGCGAACCTGATGGGCAAACATCCGCACATTGCCGACGCCTACCCGCATATTCCGCCATACATGATCTCGCGGCAGATTATCGCCGATATTCTCAGGGGCCGGATACCTCAAGCATTTGAGGGCTACATGGCCAATCGCTCGTCGAAATCGCTCGGCTACTCGCTGCCGGAACTGATGCACGGCTATATTCATGGCCGGCGCTGGCGCCGCGATCTCTACAACGAGTTCCGCGACAAGTTTGGTGCCCGACCGGCCTAATTGCATGTCGCCCAAGAGTGTCCAGCGGTTCTAGACTACGACATGCATGACAAGTTCCAGAAGGCTCAGCGGTCGAGTTCCGGAAAATACGGATCGGACAAGAACCGCCTATCCCGTTCGCCCTGCAGACAGTCTATCGGCGTCGCCACGTCGACGGGCATGATTCTCGCCTCGTCCTGAATGCCGCTTACTTCGAGGATCAGCTTGCGCCGGATGGCCGTCGAAAATTCGGCGGCCGCATAAATCGGCAGCACAAAGGAACCGGGCCCGCCGCTCACGCACTGCGCGTAATACTGGTCGAGATGACTGAAGGTGGGTGATGGACTGATCAGGATTGGCAATCCATTGACGACGATGCCCTTTGCAGTCGCCGCATCGCGCGTGGCGGTGACCGGCGGCCCGATATTGTTCGGACCGTCACCGGAAATATCGATGACGCTGCGTTCGCCCTTGAAAGAAGTGTGATCGAAAAGCTCGGTGCCGAAGGCCAGCGCACCGGAAATCGAGGTGCCACGGAAGCTGCGGAACGGGCGGGCCGCAACCTTGTCGGCAAAGAGGTTGGCGCTCTCCGCGCTGTCTATGATCTGCCAGCCGATGACCGCATCGTCGCGCACCGTGCCGGCCCATTCGAAATAGGTGAGCGCGATCCGGCCGGTGGCGCCGGCGCGAACAGCCCTGATAAAGTCAGGATGTCGCAACGCCTCGACATAACCGGCGCGCTGCAGGGCGAACTCCTTTTCGTCCATCGACAGCGATATGTCGACTGCAAGCACCAACTCGACGTCGACGGCCGGCGCATCCGGCGGCGAGGCGGCGGCCTGGGCGCAGGCAAGACAGGCAAGCAGGCGCAGAGCATCAAGCATGGCCGTCGCCAGGGTTGTTCTTCCGAACAAGCTTGCGGCGCGATCACGGCAGAATAAAGCTTTGCGCAGGAGGAATTCCGGGAAAAGCGCATAGCGCTTTCCCCCTACGTCAAAACAAACGATTGGAGCGGGGGGGGGGGGGGGGGGGCACCCCCCCCCCCCGGGTACATAGAAAACGGGGGTATGGCGTGGGGGGGGGGGGGCGGCGGGGGGGGGTGATGGGGCCCCCGGCCCCGGGGCGGGG
>NZ_JAMYOR010000099.1:0-15213 GCF_040319965.1 Mesorhizobium sp. M0830
TGGGCTGCCAGCGTTTTTTTTTTATTTTAGAGGGTGCGTGTTATATCCCCAAATTGTACTGTGGTTGTTGGGTGGGGGGGTTATTTGTTTGTCGGCGCCGCGCGATTGAAATACCTGAAGCGCGTCAGGCAGCGAAGCGAACGATCACCTCTGCCAGCGGCACATGGCCAAGGCAGGCGCCCGAACCAGCAGGGCTTTCACCATCCTCAACAGCCAGAGCATATCGCACCACCGGTTCGGCCTCGATGCGTCGGCGCAACCCGGCCAGCTTGGGATAGGCAGCGCCGTCGATCGCCTGGTGGAACTCCGCCCATCGGGCCACGCCAATCAGCGTGGTATCCGCCAGCGTCAGCCGATCGCCGACCAGAAAGTCCGTATCGGTGATCATCGCTTCAAGGCGGTCGTGGCGTTCTGTGACGGCCTTGCGGCCGAAGTCGCCCAAAGTCGCCTTCAGAGCCGGTTCATCCGCGGCCATTTCCAATGCTACCCAGAGCGGGCTGAAGGCAGCGGTGAACCCGGTGTTCACGAAGGCCATCAGCTGATGCATGCGGTCGGCTTGCGGCGTGCGCGGGTCGAAGCTGATGCGACGTTGCGTGTCGCGGGCCTCGAGCCACGCGGCGATAGCCATGGTCTCGGTCAGCACCGCGCCTTCGTCGGTGATCAAAACCGGTGTTTCCTGACGGCCGTTGATGCTGGCATAAGCATCGTTCTTCATCTCGGTGAGCATGTCGACGCGACACAGGCGATAGGGTTGCCCGACGCGTTCAAAGGCAGCGACGAGCCCCATCGAGCTTCCCGCCGGGAAGCCATAAAGGAGGATAGGTTCCATTTGTTTTCTTCCATGATTCAAGGGATCACGCCGCGCAGCGAAACTTGACCCTAAACGCTGGTCGCCCCATGTAAATTACGCACAATTCTGTAACCAGGGACCACCCATGAAAGACGTCGTCTCACGCTGCCCGATCGAAGAGACCATGCGCGTGCTCAGCGGCCGCTGGCCCACCTTGCTGCTCTATTATCTGAAGGACGGGACCAAGCGGTTCAGCGACCTGAGGCGCGACAACCCAACCGTCTCGCATCGCATCCTGGCGCTGGAACTGCGCAAGCTGGAGGACGCCGGTATCGTGCGGCGGACGGTGTATCCGGGCTATCCGTTGCGCGTCGATTACGATCTCACGGCGCCCGGCCGCAAGCTTGTGCCGCTGATCGATGCGCTCGGCGCCTGGTGGGTGCATACGGAGAACGATCGGGTCGGCGGTTCCACGGAATCAAATCTCGATACGGCCGCCTAGGATCGTCGTTTCGGCCGAGATTTTCGGCCCCTGCCCGGCAAAAGCCATGATCGCCACTATCTCAGCTGGGCATGACCGTTGCGAAAATCGAAAACCACCCGATCCCGAACCTGAACAGGCGCATGCTGCTGAAAAGCGTCGGCCTCGTCGCCCTGGCCGGGCTCGCCGCCTGCAGCACCGTTTCGCTGCCGACCGGCGAAGGCGCCGGGGTCTCCTCATCCGCCACCGGCACGTTGTCCGGCATCCGCGCTTCGGCGGGGCTCGCGGCGCTGACCCCCGACCGGCAACTCGAACAGGCCGCCCTGCAGCAGGCCGGCTATATGGCGCAACGCCGTCGCATGAGCCACACCACCGGCTGGGGCAAGGATTTCGCCTCGCGCGTCAAAGGCAATGGCATTGCGGGTGCGGCGGCCGAGAATATCGCCGAAGGCCGTTTCGATCTTGCGAAGCTGTTCGATATCTGGGTTCATTCACCCGGCCATCGCCGCAACATGCTCGACCCGCGCTTCACCCGCTTTGGCCTTGCTTACGTGCGCGACGGCAGCGACAGCGATCTCCGCTACTGGAGTCTCGTGCTCGGGAAATAGGAGCAGGCGTGTCGCCGTCGGCCGCTGGCTTCGTCAAGCTGCGCGGCAAAACCCGATGGCCTCGTCAATTCTTGAGGTTGAGCAAGGTCCCGATGTCCCGTGCGGAGACCGGTTTGCTGAAGTGATAGCCCTGCATTTCATCGCAATTGTTTTTGAGCAGGAAGGCCACTTGATCGTCCGTTTCGACACCTTCGGCGATAACCCGCATATTCAGCTTTTGACCCAACGAAATCACGGCGCTGGCAACGGCCTGATCGTTTTCGTCTTCGGCGACGTCGTTGATGAAGGATTTGTCGATCTTCAGCCGCGCAACTGGAAACGCCTTGAGTGCGCTGAGGCTGGAATAGCCCGTCCCGAAATCGTCGATCGAGATCTGAACGCCAAGGTGCTGCAGTTCGTTCATCGTCGCGACCGCCAATTCGATGTCCTGCATGATGAGGCTTTCAGTCAACTCCAGCTCCAGATAGCTTGCCTCCAGGCCGCTCTCCTGGAGTGCATTGACGACACGTCCGACCAGGTTCTTTTCCCTGAATTGCCGTGCCGATACATTCACGCAAACCGTCATCGGCGGCAGACCCGCATCCTGCCAGGCTTTGTTCTGTCGACAGGCTTCGTGCAGAACCCAATCGCCGATCGGCACGATCAGACCTGTCTCCTCGGCCGCAGGAATGAAGCTCGTCGGCGCTACCACACCCAGTGTCGGATGGTTCCAGCGTATCAACGCTTCCACCGCAAAGACACGCCCCGAGCGAAGATCAACTTGCGGCTGGTAGAGCAGCGCGAATTCCGAGGCGGCCAGGGCGTTTCGCAACTCCTCTTGAAGCACGAATTTTTCATGAGCCTTCGAGTTGAATTCGGGAGCGTAGAATTGGAAATTGTCGCGGCCGAACTCTTTCGCGCGATACATGGCTGCATCCGCATTGGCCAGGAGTGTTTCCGGGCTCGCCCCATCCTTGGGATAGTTTGCGATGCCGATGCTGGCTGTCGTTCGTAGCTGATGCTCTCCGAGATGAACCGGCTCTGCAATCGCGGCCCGGATCTTCTGCAGGCTCTGGGAGATGAGATCGACATCCGTGGGCTGGTCGAACAGGACGATCACAAATTCATCGCCGCCAAGTCGCACGACGGTGTCGGTGGCCCTTACGCATTCGACCATACGGCTGGCGACGGTCCTCAGGAGCTCGTCTCCGGCATTGTGGCCGAGCGTGTCGTTGACGAGCTTGAAATTGTCCAGGTCGATGAACACCAGCGTCACCCAGCGATCGTATCGCTGCGCGTACAAGATGGCTTGAGAGAGCCGGTCCTCCAGCAAAGCGCGATTGGGAAGCCCGGTAAGCACGTCATGATTTGCCATGAAGTGGATTTGGTCTTCAGCCAGTTTGCGCTCGATCGCTATACCGCCGATGCGGGTCGTGAAATCAATCAGCCGGGTCTCGGCCTCGACCGGTAAACGCACCGTCATCGAATACATTGCAAAGACACCCAAGACCGCGCCCTGATGCGACAGGATCGGGGTCGACCAGCAAGAACGATAGCCGTACACCGCCACCAGTTCGCGGTAATCCTCCCACAGCGGATCTTGCATGACGTCGGCGACAATGACTGGCTCCCGCCGATAGACGGCGGTCCCACAAGATCCGACCTTGGGACCGATGGCGACGCCATCGATGGCGTTCGTATAGCCTTTCTCCAAGCTCGGCGCCGCACCGTGCCGCAAATGGCTGCCGTGCTTGTCGAGGAGCAAAACGGAACCGAATATGCCTTTCAGCTGGGATTCCACGAGACGCATGAGGCGGTCGAGCACGTCCTCGAGCGGGGCGCTCATCGCGATCATTTCCAGGATTTGAGCTTGCCCGTTACGGAGGACGTCGGCTTGCTTGCGGGCAGTGATGTCGTGGGCGATGCCAATCAGACCGAATATCTCATTCTTGACATTGCGCAGCGGAACCTTCGTCGACGAGAACCACTTGCCGGTGCCTGACGCATCGACAACAAACTCCTCCTCGTCGATCATCGGCTGTCCGCCGGTGAGGAGGTTCTGTTCGATCAGGCGAAATTTCTGTGCAAGTTCGGGAGCGTGGACATCAAAGTCGGTCAAGCCGATCATGTCGCTTGTCTTGTCCCGGCCACTGTCGGATGCAAGGGCCCTGTTGACCACGACGAAGCGGCTTTCGGTGTCCTTGACCCACAGATAGCCAGGCACCCAGTCGATCAGCGTTTGCAGCGAGATGCGTTCATCGACAATCTGGCGATTGGCCGCGAGTTGGGTAATGTCCTCATGCGTGGAAACCCAGCCGCCGTCGGGCATAGGTTGGTGGCAGACCTGAATTGTCCGGCCATCGGCGAGATTGGCGGTCCAGATTCTTGAAGTAACACTCGAATTGACCGACCGGGCCAATGCTAGATAGGCGTCGGCGGCCATAGCGGATGTTCCGGCAGCGACGCGTCGGTCGACGATTTCACCCAGTGTCAGGCCCGGCTGCAATTGTTCCACCGCAATGCGGTAGATCTCCGCGTAGCGACGGTTGGACAAGATCAGACGTTCATCGGCGTCGAAAAAGCAAATGCCTTGCGAAATGTTGTCGATCACCGTCTTGAAACGGAGCGCCTGGCCTTCGAGTTCGACGATCGTAGCTCGAAGCTCGTGCTCGAGGGTTTCGTAGGAAGCCGTAGCCAGTTTTGCCAGCGCGGCCAGACCGGTCGACTCGGGCACCTCGATGGCTAGCCTGGATGATTTCGTGACCAAACAGAGTTCCTCCGATTTGGCGTCTGGCAGAACTATCACTCGCCTGGACGGAAAGTCCGCCTATAGTATTACGGACATACTAATGACAGATGAACCGGATCGAAATCGGCGCCGCGTAGCCTGAATACCTGAAGCCAAGGGCCGTCCTCGAACCCTCCATCTAGCTCCCGGACCCGGTATTCTTCAACATCAGGACGAACTTGGTCGACACCGCCCGGAGCGATCGCCACTGCGCCATCCGCTACTGGGATAGTTGAGAATGCAAGCTGCATGTTCATGAATCTCCAGACTGGTTTGCCATGGAGACTTACAACCTCAAGCGCAACGGCATCTAACGCATGTCGCTCAAAAGTAGCCCCGGCTTGAGACAACGACATGCATAGCAACCAAAGACCTAAAACGCGTCACATGAATCCGTTTCGACGCGATGTGCTTCAGTCCATATGCGCGGCTGGTGCGCCACCGGCCGGCGCCTGCCTTGGCTTGCGCAGCAGGAACACAAACGGGATGGCAAGCAGCGTCATCACCATGAGTATTTTGAAGTCGTTGACGTAAGAGATCATCATCGCCTGAAGATTGACCACACGATCGACCTGCGAAAGCGCCATTGGATCGCCGCTTGCGGCTGCCGGAGAGGCGGCCCAGAGATTTGGGTTGAACGGGTTGATGAAGGCCGAAAGCTCGGTGTGATTGACCTGCGTGTTGCGCACCATCAGGACCGTCACGACCGACACGCCGATGGACGAGCCGAGATTGCGCACCAGGCTGAACAAGGCCGTGGCATCGGTGCGGAAGCGCACGTCAAGCGTGGCGAAGGCGACCGTCGACAGCGGCACGAACACCATGCCCATGCCCAAGCCCTGGATGACGCCGGAGCTGAGGATCAGCCAGTTGTCCATCTGCGGCGTGAAGCTGGACATGGTGTAGAGCGACTGCGCGGTCAGCAGAAAGCCGATGACGACAAGAATCCTGGCGTCGATCCTGCTCATCAGCCGCCCGACGACAAGCATCGAAATCATCGTGCCGACACCGCGCGGCCCCAAGACGACACCGATGGTGACGGTCGGATAGCCGAAGATGGTCGACAGCATCGGCGGCAGCAGCGACATCGAGGCAAGTATCAGCACGCCCATGACGAAGATGAATGCCAGCCCGGTCACGAAATTGCGGTCGAGGAAGATCTTGGGGTCGATGAAAGGACGTTCCGCCGTCAGCGTGTGGATGATGAACACCCAGAATCCGGTGATCGAAAGAGCAAGCTCGATCCAGATCTCGACCGAAGAAAACCAGTCGACCTCGCCGCCGCGGTCGAGCAGCAGCTGCAGCGCACCGACACCGAGCGATAACATGGCGAAGCCGAAGAAATCGAAGCTGCGCACCCGCCGGGCAACCGCCGGCAGATAGGCGGCCATGCCGAGGAAGGCGATGATGCCGACCGGCAAATTGATGAAGAACACCCAGCGCCAGTTGAAATTCTCGGTCAGCCAGCCGCCGAGCGTCGGGCCCAGGATTGGCCCCAGCATGATGCCGGCGCCCCAGATGGCCATTGCCTGGCCGTGGCGTTCCCTGGGGTTGATGTCGAGCAGGAAGGTTTGCGACAGTGGCACGATGGCGGCGCCGAACACGCCCTGCATCAGCCGGAAGAACACTATGCTCTCCAGGCTCCAGGCGATACCGCACAGCATCGAGAACACGGTGAAGCCGACAACCGCCCCCAGGAACAGTTCCTTGCGGCCGAAGCGGTCGGCCAGCCAGCCGGTCACCGGCGTCATGATGGCGGCGGCGACGATGTAGGAGGTCAGCACCCAGTTGATGTTGTCGGGTGAGGCGCCGAGATCGCCGGTCATGGTCGGCAACGCGACGTTGGCGATCGTCGTGTCGAGCGCCTGCATGATCGTCGCCAGCATGAGCGCGACCGTGATCAGGCCGCGATGCGGCACTTCTTTGAAGGGTTCGGGCGTGCTCATGACGTGGAACTTCCAGCAGGTAACAAAAACGTGTACAACGGGTTTCCGGGCGGCAACGCCTTCCGTTGAGAGACCCTCGTCGCGGTGGGACGCGATTGTCGATGTGGGGGTTACATCGACCGAGGGTCTCTGATGAGCGGATGCCTGCCGCCCGGAAACATGAGGACCGACGGGTCCGTGCCGAAGATTTCAGATTCCGGTTAAGCCGCGCGGCGGCTTCGCCCAGACGCTGATCCTTCCAACTCCTCCATCAGCCAATCTTGCTATTCGCTTCCACCCGCGGGTCCGCACGGGTGACTGCGGACTTTACTGCGCGGCCTCGCCAGCCGTGGCGTGACCGAAGATCGAGGGCAGTCCCCGCGCCACGCCGGTGTCGACGGTAACGGTGGCACTCATGCCGGTGCGCAACGCCATCTTGGCGTCGGCATCGGTCAGTTCGAGGCGCACCGGAATTCGTTGCGTGACCTTGACCCAGTTGCCGGTGGCATTCTGGGCCGGCAGCAGCGAGAATTCGGCTCCCGTGCCGGCGCCAATCGCCTTGACCGTCGCCTCGAAGGTGCGCCCCGGATAGGTGTCGACCACGATATCAGCCTTCTGCCCGGGCTTCATGTGGGTGAGCTGCGTTTCCTTGAAATTGGCGGCGATCCAGGTGTCGCCGGTCTCGACCAGCGAGAACAGCGGCGTGCCGGAACCGACATACTGGCCGACCTTGAATGAGGAAGCCTGGCTGATGACGCCGTCGGCCGGCGCCTTGACCGTGGTCTGCGCCAGGTCGTAGGCCGCCTTATCGCGTGCGGCGAGCGCGGCCATCACGGTCGGGTGCTTGTCGGTCTCGATGTCGGGATTGCCGCCAAGGGCTGCCTTGGCGCTGATGATGCCTTGCTCCGCAACGGCGAGCTGCTGCCTGGCCTTGTCGAGATCGTTCTTGGCTTCGTCCAGCGACGACTTGGCGTTGATGCCCTTCTGGGCAAGGTCGGCGGCGCGGTCGAACTGCGACTGGGCGAAAGCGACTTGACTGGTGTCGGACTTTTGCTGAGCCATCGACTGGCCATAAGCCGCGCGCAGCTGCTCGACATTGAGGCGCGCTCCCGCCACCGCTGCGTCGGCCTGAGCCAGCGCGATCCGGTAGGGCTCGGGGTCGATGGCAAACAGCACATCACCCTGCTTGACCAGCTGATTGTCGGCTATGTCGACCTGAACGATGCGGCCGGCCGTGTCGGACGCGATCGACACCTTGGCCTGCTGCAGATTGGCGTTCTCCGTCTCCTGGTAGCGGCCGCCGGTGACCCAGACATAGCCGCCGCCGACAGCGAGTGCTGCGGGCAGCGCGACCATCAGCAGAAAGCGACCCAGCCGGCGCTTCTTCTTCACAGGGGACAGGGCAGGCTGCACCGGGGGAGCAACCGTAACCGGGGCCGCGGCCGGCTGTGCCGGCGCCTCCATTTCCAGTTCGGTCGCTTTCTCGTCTATCTTGGCTACCGCGTTCATGCTGCTGTGCCTTCTGTATTCTTTACTTTTTCAATGGACGGCGTCTCGTCGTCGGTCAGGTTCCGGACCATCGCTTCAAGGCCCTCGATGAGGACACGACGGGCTTCCGACTTCACACCGACCAGCGATTCCTCATAGACTTCCCCGGCAATGCTCTTGATCACGGCGTAGGCTTCGCTCGCCTTGGGCGTCAGGAAGATCATGCGGACGCGGCGATCGGTGGCGTCGGGACGACGCTCGATCCAGCCGCCCTCCTCCATGCGATCGACCAAGCGAGAAACGCTGATCGGCTCGATTTCGAGAAGTTCGGCCAGCCGCGCCTGCGCGACGCCATCTTCCTTGGCAACGCGGACCAGAAGCCGCCATTGCGCCGAAGAAAGCCCCAAGCCACTGGCCCTCGCCTCGAAGCGCTTCCGCATCAAGCGCTGCACGTCGTGGATCAAGAAGCCCAATCTGTCGATACCATTGGAAACCATGAGCCGGATATATAATAAGCGTGCTTACTATTCAAGATGCCGCGTTGCACAAGAAGCCGGCAAATGTGCACGACAGCCATGCGATGCGGTCATGGTTAGCGATTGGTGAGCGCCTGGTCGCCATGCCGGTCGGCATAGCCGCTCCGCCACCTCATGCTGGTCGTGTCTGACATATTGTTGTACAGCCTTTGGTCAGGATCGGGGGATCAACGACAATGCCGACGCTTTACGCTCTCAAGCCGGCTTTCCAGGGACGACTGCGGCCGCTGGTCAATCGGCTGGCGGCGATCGGGGTTACCGCAAACAGCATAACCATCCTGGCGGCGTTGATGTCGATGGCTGCAGGGGCGGCCATAGCGGTTCTGCATGAATTGCGCTGGCTGATGTTGCTTGTCCCCGCGGTGATATTCGTGCGCATGGCGCTGAATGCCGTGGACGGCATGCTGGCGCGGGAACATGCGCAGGCCTCGACGCTCGGCATGTATCTGAACGAGATTTGCGACGTCGTTTCGGACCTCGCGCTGACACTCCCTTTTGCTGTCTTTCCGGAATTTGGCGCATGGGCCGTCATCGCTTTCGCGATATCGGCTGTGCTGACTGAGTTCGCCGGCGTGCTCGGCATCGCTGCGAAGGTCGGACGAAACTATGCCGGGCCGTTCGGCAAGAGCGACAGGGCACTGGCCCTGGGCGTGGTCGCCGTGCTGTACGCGGCCGGGTTCTGGCCGGCATCCATCGCGCCATTTGTGTTTCCGGCCATGGCAACGCTTTCGCTGCTGACCGCCATCAACCGGATACGCGCCGGCCTTATTGGCAGCGCCAGCTGAGCACGAGGGCTCGCCATGCCGCCAGAGGGAAAGACCGTAATGCACGAACCGATCGCCGCGGCGGCCAACGAAAGTCTTGAGCGGCAAGCGCAGGAGCGGGTCTTCCGCAGCCATGACGGGACGGAGATCTTCTACCGCTTCTGGCCGGCGGCTTTCGCCGATGCCAAGGGCGCGGTGGTGCTCTTCCATCGCGGCCATGAGCATGGCGGCCGCATGGCTCATCTCGTCGACGAATTGCAGATGCCGGACCATGCTTTCTATGCGTGGGATGCGCGCGGCAATGGCCGTTCGTCCGGCGAGCGCGGCTATGCCCCGTCCTTCTCGGCCCTGGTGCGCGACATCGACTGCTTCATGCGCGAGATTGCCGCCAGGGATGGCTTCGCCACGCAGGATATCGCGCTGATCGCGCAGTCCTTCGGCGCCGTGCTCGCGGCAGCCTGGGTGCACGACTATGCGCCGAAGCTGCGCGCCATGGTGCTGGCCTCACCGGCCTTTTCGGTAAAACTCTACGTGCCCTTCGCTCGGGAAGGCATCGCGTTGTGGCAGAAGATCAAGGGCCGCTTCTTCGTCAATTCCTACGTCAAGGCGAAGTTCCTGACCCATGATCCGGTGCGCATCGCCTCTTTCGAGAGTGATCCGCTGATCACCCGGCCGATCGCCTCCAACATCCTGGTCGAGCTCTACCAGCACGCCGCCCGGATTGTCGCTGACGCCCGCGCCATCACCGTGCCGACGCAGCTGCTGCTCTCGGGCAGCGACTGGGTGGTGCGCCACGGCCCGCAGCACGAGTTCTTCGTCAATCTCGGCAGCCGCACCAAGGAACGCCATGTGTTGCCGGGCTTCTTCCACGATACGCTGGGCGAGCGCGACCGCGCGCAGGCCCTCGACCTGATCCGGCCGTTCCTGGCCAGGCAGTTCGCAGCACCGGATGCGCCGGCCGACCTGAAGCAGGCGGATATTGCCGGCTACACCCGCGACGAGGCCGACAGGCTTGCCTCGCCGCTCGATCTGTTGTCGCCCAAAGGCCTCTATTGGGCATTCAGCCGTGCCTCCATCCGCATGGGCGCCTGGGTCTCCCAGGGCATGAAGACCGGCATCGACACCGGCTTCGATTCCGGCTCGACGCTGGATTACGTCTACGAGAACGACGCGCGGGGTCTCACACCCTTTGGCCGCGTCGTCGACCGGGTCTTCCTGGAGGCCATCGGCTGGCGCGGCATCCGGCAGCGCAAATTGCATCTCGAAGAGCTGATCGGCGCTTGCCTGGCGACGCACAAGGCGACCGGGCGTCCAGCGCACATCCTCGACATCGCCGCCGGCCACGGCCGCTATGTTCTCGATGCCATCATGAAGAGCGACCAGCCGGCGAGCGTGCGCCTGCAGGATTATTCCGACCTCAACGTCCAGCTTGGCCGCAAGCTGATCGCTGAACGGCAATTGCCGGCTGATGTCTCGTTCCAGCGTGCCGACGCCTTCGATGCCGACATGCTCGCCAAAGCCGATCCGGCGCCCGACCTCGCCATCGTCTCCGGCCTCTACGAGCTGTTCTCCGACAATGCGATGATCGGCCGCTCGCTCGGTGGATTGGCCCGCGCCATGCAGCCGGGCAGCCTGCTGCTCTATACCAACCAGCCCTGGCACCCGCAGCTCGAGATGATCGCCCGCAGCCTGACCTCGCATCGCGGCGGCGAGGCCTGGGTTATGCGCCGGCGCACGCAAGGCGAGATGGACCAGCTTGTCGAAGCCGCCGGTTTCGACAAGCTCGACCAGCGCATCGACCAGTGGGGCATCTTCACCGTCTCGGTCGCGCGGCGACGCTGAACAGGATGGTGTCATCGCTTGCATCGACCGCACGCACTGAGCCCTATGGACGGGTGGTCGTCAGGGCAGCCCTTTGGCTGGCTTTCCTCGCGCCGTCGTTCTACCTCAGCTACGGCTTCGCCAACTGGCTGGCGTCGCAGCGCAACGATGTCGGCAGCATCGTGTTCTCTTGGGAACACAGCATCCCGTTCATCGGCTGGACCATCGTGCCCTACTGGTCGATCAACCTGTTCTATGGCCTGTCGCTGCTGCTCAACGACAACAGGCAAGGGGTCGACCGCCTGGCCGGACGTTATCTCACCGCGCAGATCGTCGCCGTTGCCTGCTTCATCCTGTTCCCGCTGACCGCGACGTTCGTGCGGCCGGCAACGACCGGGCTGCCGGGTTTCCTGTTTGCCGTGCTGGGCGGCTTCGACAAGCCGTTCAACCAGGCGCCGTCGCTGCACATCGCCCTGCTGGTGATCATCTGGGATCATTGGCGCCACCGGCTCAGCAGTTTTCTCCTGCCGGTCTGGCATGGCTGGTGCTTTCTGATCGGTGCCTCGGTGCTGACGACCTGGCAGCATCATTTCATCGACATCCCGACCGGAGCACTGCTCGGTGTTTTTGCGCTGTGGCTGTTTCCGCGCAGCGGCGCGTTGCCGTTTTCAGGTGTCCGGCTGACCAGCAATGCGAAGGCGCGGCGATTGGCGTTGTTCTATGCGCTGGGCGCCGCCCTTGCGTTGGCCGGTGCCGCGCTCGGCGCTTTCTTTTGCGCCGTCGCGCTTCTCCTGCTTTGGCCGGCGCTGGCGCTGGCCATCGTCGCCTGCGCCTATGCCGGGGCCGGCTCAAAGGTGTTCCAGAAATCCGCCGATGGCAGCATCACGCTTGCAAGCCGTATCCTGCTCTTGCCTTACCGTCTCGGCGCCCGGGCAAACATGTGGGCCTGGACGCGCAATCTTCCTCCCCAGGTGGAGGTTGCCGACGGCGTGTTTCTCGGGCGCTTTCCCACCGCAAGCGAGGCCAACAGCCTCGGCACGGTCATCGACCTTGCCGCCGAACTTGAGAAGCCGGCGGGAGCCGTTTGCCGCTGGATCAGCGTTCCGATGATCGACCTGTTGCCGCCGCCGGCGGCGATACAGCAAAAGGCGGCCAGCGCGCTGGAAAATGCGCGCCGCAATGGCACCGTGCTGGTGTGCTGTGCGCTCGGCTTCCAGCGGAGCGCCAGCGTCGTCGCCGAATGGCTGGTGGCGACCGGCAGAGCCGAAACACCGACGCTTGCCCGCGGGATGCTGGTGGCATCCGGCCGGCCGGTTCATCTTGCCGAGACCACGGAGCGGACTGCGCCATGACCGGCAATGCCTACCAGGACCGCGTCGACCGCTTCGCCCGCATGCTGATGCAGCAGGCCGCGTGGCCGACCACACTCGTGGTGGCCGCAAATATCCTTGGGCCCCTTGCCGCCTCGGCGCGCGGCGCCTTCGAGACCTTGCCTGCAGCCCTCGCGCTGTCCACCACCGCCGCAAGTGCTGTCGCCGTGCTGGCGCTGTCGGTACTGCTGGCGTTCGATGCGCTGCTGTTCCGGTTGATGGGCAGTCACAATGACGAAGCTTCCGGTGGCGCCGCGGTGGACGACATGCTGGCGCGCATGCGCCTGAAGCCCCTCCCGTCCACGACACGCACGCTCGAAGACCGCATGGCCGGCACAGGCCGCTTGCTGTTCAAGCAGCGCACGGCCCTGGCGCTATTTGCCGCAGCGCTTCTGGCGGCGGGATTCTGGGCGCCACGATGAACAAGCTTTCGCTGAAAACGTTCACCTTGCTGCAGACGGTAACCTCCGTCGGGCTCTCGGCGCTGGCCTGGATGGTGACCGGCGTGCGTCCGATCTGGAGCGGCAGCCTGCCATCCAACCGACAGCGCATCTATTTCGCCAATCACACCAGCCATGGCGACTTCATCCTGCTGTCGGCGTGCCTCAGCGAAAGGGAACGCGCGATCACGCACGCAGTTGCCGCCGGCGAATATTGGGGAAAGTCGCGGCTGCGCCGCTTCATCGCGCAGGACATGCTGTCGTCCGTGCTCATCAACCGGCAATGGACGAAGCCTGAGGAAAATCCGATCGAGATCATGCTGTCAGTTCTCGACCAGGGCCACTCGCTGATCCTGTTTCCCGAGGGCACCCGCAACATGACCGAGGAGCCGCTGCTGGCGTTCCGCTCCGGGCTCTACAATTTGTCGATGGCGCGGCCACAGGTCGAGCTGATCCCGTGCTGGATCGAGAACATGTCACGCGTGCTGCCCAAGGGCCAGTTCCTGCCGGTGCCGCTGCTGTGCCGCGTCGTCTTCGGCGCACCGGTGGCGGTGGGCCCGGGCGAAGAACGCCGTGCCTTTCTCGAGCGTGCCCACGCCACGCTCCTGGCGCTCAACCCGCGTCCCGAGCGAGACGATTGATGCGTTATGATATCTCCATCCTGATTATCGGCCTGCTCGTGGTTTTGACCACCGCCAGCACCGTCGCCGCCATACTCTCGGCGCGGGCGCCGAAGCCGCTGAGTTCGACGCTGGTCAATCTCACCCAACGCATCAACGCCTGGTGGGTGATGGTGGCGATGATGACGGTCGCCTTCTTCTTCGGCCGCTACGGTATGACCATCCTGTTCGCGCTGATCTCCTTCGCCGCGCTGCGCGAATTCGTGACGCTGACGCATACGCGCCGCAGCGACCATTGGGTGCTGCTTGGCATGTTCGGCATCATCATACCGTTTCAGTACTGGCTGGTGTGGACCGCCTGGTACGGGCTCTTCGTGATCTTCATTCCGGTCTATTGCTTCCTGTTGATGCCGGCCATCACGGCGCTGCATGGCGACACCGAACGCTTCCTCGAGCGGATCGCCGCGCAGCAATGGGCGGTGATGATCTCGGTCTATTGCGTCAGCCATGTCCCTGCCCTGCTGACACTCGACGTGCCGGGCTTCGAAGGTCGCACCCTGTTGCTGATCGCCTTCCTGATCATCGTTGTGCAAGGCAGCGACGTGCTGCAGTACATCTTCGGCAAGCTCTTTGGAAAACACCGCTTTTCGCCGAACGTCTCGCCCTCGAAAACCTGGGAAGGCCTGATCGGCGGACTGGTGTCGGCGAGCCTGCTCGGCGCGCTGTTGTCGTTCGTGACGCCCTTCTCGCCGCTGCAGGCGGCGGTCGTGGCCTTCGTCGCCTGCTCGATGGGATTTCTGGGCGGGCTGGTCGCCTCGGCCATCAAGCGCGACCAGGGCGTCAAGGACTGGGGCCATCTCATCGAAGGTCACGGTGGCATGATGGACCGCACCGACAGCCTGGTCTTCGCTGCCCCGATCTTCTTTCACATTGTGCGCTATTTCTGGACGGTCTGAGTGAGCCGTCTGTAGCCGCCTCTCCAGAGTGAGCCTAAGCGTCTTCCGGCTGGTAGCTTACGACCGGCCGGAAAAACGCCTTGATGCACTTTGCGGACATGGTCTTCTCAAAATCTGTTTCGCCGTTTGCACCAGCCTCATCTTCGGAGGCCATCTGTTTCAGCCATTGCTCGTTCATTTCCGAAGCGCGATCAGAACACTCATCCATACCGCTCGATAGCGGTCCCACCACCTCACTGACCTTCGGGCCCACATAGGTGACAAGCCACAGCTTGTTGTCTGATTTAGCTTCAGGTTGAGGCAGATGCCAAACTTCGGGGAGTCCCCAAAACCAGCCAATTCCTACGAAGATCGACACCGGCACCATCGGGTACAGCACCCGAAAAGCAAGTGACAGTGGATGAGATTTTGGACGCATAGGATAAAACCTCTCATCATCTATTTTTACTTGCACCTTCTCTGCGATATGCGACTATTGTTAAGATTCCACAAAGCGCTTTTGGTCTTTTGACTCGAATTCCGGAATAGATATCTAATTTATACTTGTCTACATTAGTAAATGCTCAGAGACTGTTTTGAAAATCGGCTTGCCGGGGGGTTTCGTCTGAGGCTGGGTTATGATTCAAGCTTTAGATGTGGACAAAGCA
>NZ_JAMYOR010000100.1:0-15131 GCF_040319965.1 Mesorhizobium sp. M0830
GAGAAGACGGACAAACCCCGTTTTACGGGGCATGCACATGCGGCATTTCGATTCACTCAAAACTTTCCCCGGACAGCCCTGCCCTTGCGGGGGAGATGCCCGGCAGGGCAGAGGGGGGTGTGAAGGATCGCTACTTCGGAGATGATGGCGGCCAGGCACCTCGACCGGCAATCATTATGCCAGCCAGGCAACCGGTTCCCATCCGCGTCGTGGCGCTGTAAATCCCGATTGCGCGGCCGCAAGCCGCTCACCACTGCCGGGAGGTTTTGCGTGTCCGATTTCATCAGGGTCAACCGGGGCGGCGATGTCGCTATCGTCACCATCGACAACCCGCCAGTCAACGCGCTGAGCTTTCATGTCCGCGAACCGCTGATGCAGGCGCTGGTCGAGCTGCGGGATGATGCGTCGGTCGCCGCCATCGTCATAGCATGCGCCGGCCGCACCTTTGTCGCCGGCGCCGACATCACCGAATTCGGCAAACCGATGCAGCAACCCGATCTGCGCGCCATCGTGGAAACGCTGGAAACCATCGCCAAGCCGACCGTCGCCGCCATTCATGGCACTGCGCTCGGCGGCGGACTGGAATTGGCGCTCGGCTGCCATTTCCGCGTTGCCGACGCCGGCGCAAAGCTCGGCCTGCCCGAGGTCAAGCTCGGCCTGTTGCCGGGCGGCGGCGGCACGGTGCGGCTGCCGCGCCTGGTAGGCGCGATGAAGGCGTTGAAGATGATCGTTTCCGGCGCGCCGATCGGCGCGGCCGAGGCGCATGAAGCCGGCCTGGTCGATGCCGTCTTCGAAGGCGATCTGACCACGCATGCCGTGAACTTCGCCAGGGAAATAGCCCGAAAGGGTGGTCCCTTCACCCCGGTGCGCGATCGCGATGACGAGCTCAAGGAGACCGACCTCGCGGCTCTCGACGCCGAGGCTGCGGACCTCGCCAGGAAGGCGCGCGGCCTTGAGGCGCCGGTCGCCTGTGCGCTGTCGGTGCGCAATGCCGCTACGCTGCCCTTCGACGCGGCGCTGGCTGCGGAGCGTGCGCTGTTCGTGAAACTGGTCGGCAGCGATCAGTCGCGGGCGCAGCGCCATCTGTTCTTCGCCGAACGCGAGGCGGCAAAGATTTCGGCCAAGGACATCGTCAAGCGCAGGATCGCCCGCGTCGGCGTCATCGGCGCCGGCACGATGGGCGGCGGCATCGCCATGGCTTTCGTCAATGGCGGCTACCCCGTCACCCTCCTGGAAACCAGCCAGGAAGCCCTGCAGCGTGGGCTGGCAACCATCGATAAGAACTATTCGGTGTCCGTCACGCGCGGTTCGCTAAGCGAAGATGCCAAGCGCCAGCGGCTCGCCCAGTTCAAGGGCTCCACCGACTATGCCGATCTTGCCGATTGCGACCTGATTATCGAGGCGGTGTTCGAGGACATGGCGGTCAAGAAGGAAGTCTTCGGCAAGATCGAAGCGGTGGCGAAGCCCGGTGCGATCCTCGCCACCAACACCTCCTATCTCGACATCAACGAAATCGCCACCTCGACCTCGCGCCCGCAGGATGTGGTCGGCCTGCACTTCTTCTCGCCGGCCAATGTCATGAAGCTGCTGGAGATCGTGCGGGCGCAGAGGACCGCGCCCGATGCGCTGGCGACCGTCGTCGACCTGGCGCGGCGGATCGGCAAGGTGGCTGTCGTCGTTGGCGTCTGCCATGGCTTCGTCGGCAACCGCATGCTGGCGGCGCGTGGCTTGGAATCGGAAGCGCTGCTTTTGGAAGGCGCTACCCCACGCCAGATCGACCAGGCATTTGCCGATTTCGGCTGGCCGATGGGGCCTTTCCAGATGAGCGATCTCGCCGGACTCGACATTGGCTGGCGCAACCGCAAGGCGCGCGGCCTGACAGCCGTCATCGCCGATACGCTCTGCGAGCAAGGACGGTTCGGCCAGAAGACCGGCAAGGGGTTCTATCTCTACGAGAACGGTTCGCGCACACCGGTTCCGGACCCGAAAGTCGAGGCGCTGATCCGCGCCAAGGCGGACGAAAAGGGCATCGCTCCGCGCGCGATTAGTGCGGAAGAAATCACAGAGCGCACGCTCTATCCCCTAATCAATGAGGGCGCGAAGATCCTGGAGGAAGGGATCGCGGCCCGCGCGTCCGACATCGATGTCGTCTGGGTCAACGGCTATGGATTTCCGGTCGGCAAGGGTGGCCCGATGTTCTGGGCCGATCTCGAAGGTGCGGCCAGGATCGTCGAGCGGCTCGAGTACTGGCATCAGCGGACTGGCAAGGACGTGTTCCGCGTGGCCCCGTTGCTCAGGCGAATGGCCGAGACCGGTTCCTGGGAAGCCGAGGGATAGCGGACTTAGCGGATACGCGCGTCGATGATCTCGACGAAGCGTGCGAACAGGCCGGCCTGCGATTTGCGGTGAGAGCATCGGCCGAGACCATGATTTGGGCGCCAGCCTCTTTGTTTCAGCGCCTTTGCGATAGACTGCCCCACGACTTTTCCGTGCTGCCGGTCGGTAGCCAAGACTATGGTCCGATCGGCATGGGACTTCAGTGCCACGGCGGCCCATGGTCGAACATTCCTTTGAAATATCAGATGGTTACGCATGCCGGCGATTCCAGATCGCGTATTGAGACGGCATTTGTCTAAAGTTTACTCTGTACAATTAGGAATTCCTCATACGACGGTCGCTAGCGGTTGGGCGAAGAGTGGCGATTCCCCGAGGAGATATCATGACAAACCGAAAAACTCTGTTCGCGGCGCTTGCCGCGTTGGCGCTCCTGGCGTCTCCGGCGATAGCCGGAGCCGGCGGCAACGGGCACGGTAACGGCGGCGGCAATGGGGGTGGAAATGGCCACGGTGGCGGCAATGGCAACGGCCATGGCAACAGCGGCGCTTCGCACGGCAAGTCGTCCGCTCCTGGACAGGTGGCCAAGGCCGAAGCGGAAGACACCACGCTCGACACGACCACAAAGGTCTCGTCCGTGCCCAAGGAGAAGAACATCCACGCCAAGCTTGGCCGGCTGAACTCGCTGCAGCGTAACATCAACGCCTACATGAACTCCAAGAGCAAGAAGTTCGCTGCCATCCAGGCTTTCGTGACGCAGTCCGCGAAAGCCAAGGTCGCCCAGGCCGCGGCTGAAGCGGCCCAAGCCAAGTTGAATGCGCTGAATGCGCAGTTGACTGCGCTGACGTCGCTGACGCCCGAGCAGATTGCCGCGCTGTCGACCGAAGACCAGGCGGCCTTGCCTGGGAAGATAACGGATCTGCAAGCCGAAATCACTGCCCAGGAGGCAGAGGTCACCGCCGCCAATGACGCGGCGACGGCGGCAGCGGTCGGCACCGACGATGTATCGCTCGACGCGGCGCTGACGGACATGGCCAACAAGCCGGTCGACGACGAGGTCACGGCCTGGGCCCAGGGCGTCCTTGCCGATAAGATCGACCAGACGGCGGCCGCGATTGAAGCGGAAACGACGCCGTAGCGAATCGTCGCCGAAACGGCGGTAGCCAGTTAATAAAGATGCCGCCGGGCCTCGCCCGGCGGCATTGCTGTTTCCCGGCCATGATTGGGCTGGTTTCCCGGTCCGGCCGTCTTCAACCAGTCTGCGAAGGTGATCATTGCCCGCGAGTTCTGGCGTCTGCGCCGCACCCAGAGCGAGCAGCGGCCGACATCAACCGTGACATCGTCGATGTCTTCCGGTTGCAGCAATCGCTGCGCGAACACGTGAATATACTCGACCATCTTGAAAGCCGGCAGTATGAGTTGGCTGCCGATCTGCTTCGCATTCGTCTGCGGCTCTCCGCTCCCGCGCTGTTCGGCATGATCCGCCGGCCGGATGACGAGGATTAATTGACGCGTAAAGCCAGCCCGACCATTGCGCTGTTTCCCGAAGCGAGTTTCGGACCTGCATTGAATTGCGTCGGCTTCGCGCAGGCACTGCGTGTAAGAGGCGCCCGGTCCGGGGACGGGCACGACAAGGCCCGCCGGGCGGGCGAGACCGGTGTCGGCGAACATATTGGCCGTGATGCCTGGACCGAAGGAGTACTGAGAGAGCGATTCTCGGCCTGCTGGCCGACGACGCCATGCGTGCCTGCCTCAGAGACAACGCAGCCCAAATGACGCTGCGACCTGGAGCGGATTTAGCCGCGCAAGCCATACTCTCTCGGATACGGACATGAACGAAATGCCTGACCAAATCACGAATATCTCGCTCTCCAGCCGCAACGATCCCAAAGCCTGGTTGGCCCAGCACGGCATCAACGAGGTCGAGTGCCTGGTGCCCGACATGAATGGCGTCCTGCGCGGCAAGGCCCTACCGACGGCCAAGTTCCTCCAGGCGCTGGAAGACCGCGCGCTCTATCTGCCGAGCAGCGCCTTCCTGGTCAGCATCGATGGCCGCTATTCCGGCTCGATCGACGAAGGTTTTGCCTATTCCGACCCAGACATGCGCATGGTGCCGGACCTTTCGACGCTCTGCCTGGCGCCCGGCGCCGGTGCTGGCAAGGCCTATGTCTTTGCCGATGCCTTCCACATGGACGGCAGGCCATGGATGGCGTCGCCACGCCATGTGCTGCGGGCCGTGCTCGATCTTTACCACCAGCGCGGCTGGCGAGCAGTGGTGGCGCCGGAGCTCGAATTCTATCTGACCGCGCCCAATCCCGATCCCGACCAGCCGCTGATCGCACCGGTCGGCAGCAATGGCCGCGCTGAAACCGTACAGCATCCCTATGACATGGCGGCGCTCGAGGAATTCGAGCCGGTGATCCGCCGCATCTATGATTATGCGGCGGCCGCCGGGCTGCCGCTCGGCACGCTGATCCACGAGTCAGGCACGGCACAGTTGGAAATCAATTTCCTGCATGGCGATGCGCTGCCGCTGGCCGACAAGGTGTTGTTGTTCAAGCGGCTGACGCGCCAAGCCGCGCAGCAAAACGGCATGCATGCCACCTTCATGGCCAAGCCGATCGCGGCGCAGGCGGGCAGCTCGATGCATCTGCACATGTCCATCATCGACGAGGCCGGCAAGACGCTGTTTGCCAACACTGATGATGCCGATACCGAGATGTTCGGCCATTTCATCGGCGGCCTGCAGAAATATGTCCCCGAAATCATGCTGCTGTTTGCGCCCAACGTGAACTCGTTCCGCCGCATAAGGCCGAACCACAGCGCGCCGGCCAACATCGAATGGTCGCATGACAATCGCTCCTGCGGCCTACGCGTGCCGGCTGGCGGCCGTGCCGCTCGGCGGGTGGAGAACCGGCTTCCGGGAGCTGATTCCAATCCCTACCTGGCAATCGCCGGCTCGCTGCTTGCCGGCTATCTCGGCGTCGAGCAAAAGATCGCACGGTCGGCCGAGGCGTCGGGCAACGCCTACAAGATCAAAAGCACGCTGCCGAAGACCATGGAGGAGGCGCTTGACCGTTTCGCTGCTTGCGACCCGGTGCGGGAACTGCTCGGCGAGGATTTCTTCCAGACCTATCTGCGCGTCAAGAGCGTCGAACTCGACCTGTTCCAGGCCGTGGTGACGAGCTGGGAACGCGACCACCTGCTGCTCAAGGTGTGATGATGGGCTTCAATTCCGAGGGCTTTAATTCCGGTTTGGATATCGGCAAATCCTACTATGTCGCGACGGCAAACCCGTCGCCGGACCATGCCGCCCTGCAGGGCGATGTCGACGCCGACCTCGTGGTCGTCGGCGGCGGCTGCACCGGCCTGTCCGCCGCCCTTCACGCTGCCGAGCGCGGCTTGAAGGTGGTGCTGCTCGAAGGCGGAAAGATCGGCTGGGGCGCCTCGGGGCGCAATGGCGGCCAGATGATCCCCGGCCTGCGCAAGGGCGCCAAAGGCCTGGTCAAGCTCTATGGGCCCGAGCGGGCAAAGGCGCTGTTCGATCTTGCGTTCGAGGCGCGCGGGCTGGTGCTCGATATCATCGAGCGCCACGCCATCGATTGCGATCTCAGGCTGACCGGTCATCTCGTCGGCGCGGTCAACGGCTCCGATCTCAGGGACCTTGAGGAAGAGGCCGAGTGCCTGGCCACGGTGATGAAGTTCCCGCATGCCGAAATCCTCTCGGCGGCGGACGCCCGCAGCAGGGTCGACACGCCCTATCATGGCGCGATGTACGAGCCGCTCGGCGGCCACATGCATCCGCTGAACTATACGCTCGGCCTCGCCCACGCCGCGGTCGCTGCCGGTGTCACCATCCACGAGAATTCGGTGGCCGCGCGGCTGGAGCGCGAGCCTTCGATCCGGGTCTCGACATCGAAAGGTTCGGTTCGGGCAAAACACGTCGTGCTGGCGGGCGATGCGCTGCTCAACGGACTGGAGCCGCGCGTCAACAGTCGCATCATGCCGGTGGTCAACTACATCGTCGCCACCGAGCCGCTGGAGGGCAAACGCAATGTCATCCCGGCCAATGTCGCGGTGTCCGACACGCGTTTCGTTGTCAATTACTACCGGATGTCGGCGGATGGACGCCTGCTGTTCGGCGGCGGCGAGCGCTACACGCCGTCGCCGCCGGCAGACATTGTCGGCTTCGTGCGCCCGCATATGGAAGCCACTTTCCCGCAGCTGAAGGGTTGCCGCATCGATCACGCCTGGGGCGGGCTGGTGTCGGTGACGACATCGCGGCTGCCGCATGTCGGGCACTATGGCGAGGTCTATTTCGCGCATGGCTATTCCGGCAAGGGCGTCATCCTGTCGACGCTGTCGGGCAAGCTGCTGGTCGAAGCGATCACCGGCGATGCCTCGCGGCTCGACCTGTTCTCGACGCTGACCCCAATGCCGTTCCCAGGCGGCACGGCGCTGCGCGGTCCGCTCTATGTGCTGGGGATGCTGTGGTACGCAATGCGTGATCGGATTAAGCATTGAGGACTTCGTCGTTGTCATCGTCGCTCGAGGATGACGGACCTGATGTAGTAGATGCCGACTGCACATACGAAACACGTGTTCGCAATACGAACTTTTTCGAATCCGGAGCCGATGCGATGGTCAAGTTCCTGCCGCTCAAACACGCCGTTGCGGAGAATTTGAACCATGGCGACACCGCTGCCTTCGAGGGTTTCACCCATCTGATCCCGACGGCGGCGGCGCATGAGGCGATCCGCCAGGGGTTTCGCGACCTGACATTGATCCGCATGACACCGGACCTGATCTACGACCAGATGATCGGCATGGGCATGGCGAAGAAAATCGTCTTCTCCTATCTCGGCAATCCCGGCGTTGGCCTGCTGCGGCGCGCCCGCGATGCCATCGAGAACGGTTATCCGCGCGCGCTCGAGGTCGAGGAGCACAGCCATGCCGGCATGGCCAACGCCTATGAGGCAGGTGCTGCCGGCCTGCCTTGCGCGGTGTTTCGCGGCTATCGCGGCACTGGGCTGGCGACAGTCAATCCGAACATCAAACCGGTCTCTTGTCCGTTCACCGGCGAGGTGCTGGCGGCCGTTCCTTCGATCCGGCCAGACGTCACCTTCATCCATGCGCAGAAGGCCGACAGGAAGGGCAATGTACTGGTCGAGGGCATCATCGGCATCCAGAAGGAAGCTGTCCTGGCGGCCAAACGGGCGGTGGCGACGGTCGAGGAAGTGGTCGACAATTTCGACGATCTGCACCCCAATTTGACCGTGCTGCCGCGCTGGACGATCGCGGCGATATCCGTCGTACCCGGCGGCTCGCATCCGTCCTACGCGCATGGCTATTATGCGCGCGACAATGCCGCCTATCTCGAATGGGACGAGGTCGCCGCCGACCGCGAGAAATTCCAGGCGTGGATGCAGGCCAACGTTATCGAGAAGAGCGCCGACGACTTCGCCGGGCGGGTCGAGCATCTGAGGAAACCGACATGAGCGAGCTGTCGTTCACCCCCAACGAGATGATGACCATCGCCGCCAGCCGGGCGCTGCGGAATGACGATGTCTGCTTCGTCGGCATCGGGGCGCCGTCCGCTGCCTGCAATGTAGCGCGGCTGACACACGCGCCTGACATCACCTTGATCTACGAGAGCGGCACGATCGGCACCGCGCCCGACGTGCTGCCGCTGTCGATCGGCGACGGCGAATTGTGCGAGACCGCCGTTACCACCGTCGCGGTGCCGGAGATGTTCCGCTACTGGCTGCAGGGCGGCCGTATCTCGATCGGCTTCCTCGGTGCGGCGCAGCTAGACAAGTTCGGTAACATCAACACCACCGTCATCGGCGACTATTTTCGCCCGAAGACCCGGCTGCCCGGCGGCGGCGGCGCGCCGGAGATCGCGACCTCGTCGAAGGAAATCTACATTACCATGGCGCAGACCAAGCGCGGCATGGTCGAGAAGATCGACTTCTTCACCTCCTTTGGCCATGGCGAGGGTGGCGATCATCGCCAACGCCTTGGCATCGACACCGCAGGCCCCACACTATTGATCACCGATCTCGCCGTCTGGAAGCCGGATCCGGTGACGAAGGAATTCACCGTGGTGTCGCTGCATCCCGGCGTCACCCGCCAGCAGGTGCAGGAGAGCTGTGGCTGGGTGGCTAAGTTCGCCGAGGCGCTTGACGAAACGCCGGCGCCAAGCGAACTCGAATTGAAGACGTTGCGCGACCTGCAGGCCCGCACCAGGGCGGCGCATGAGGGAGCCGGAAAAGCAAAGGCTGCATGACATGGCCGAGGCCTATATCTGCGACTACATCCGCACGCCGATCGGCCGCTTCGGCGGTTCGCTGTCGTCGGTGCGCACAGACGACCTTGGCGCGATACCCTTAAGGGCACTGGTCGAGCGCAATCCCGGAATCGACTGGCAGGCGATCGACGACGTCGTCTATGGTTGCGCCAACCAGGCCGGCGAGGACAACCGCAACGTGGCGCGCATGGCGCTGTTGCTGGCCGGGCTGCCGAAGGAGATTTCGGGTTCGACGGTCAATCGCCTGTGCGGTTCGGGCATGGATGCGCTGACCATTGCGGCCAGGGCCATCAAGGCCGGCGAAGCCGAGTTGATGATCGCGGGCGGCGTCGAATCGATGAGCCGCGCGCCCTTCGTCATGCCCAAGGCCGACACTGCGTTTTCGCGCAATGCCGAGATCTACGACACCACCATCGGCTGGCGCTTCGTCAACCCGCTGATGAAGAAGCAATATGGCGTCGATTCGATGCCGGAGACCGGCGAGAACGTCGCGGAAGAGTTCGCCATCTCCCGCGCGGACCAGGATGCCTTTGCCGCGCGCAGCCAGGACAGGGCAGTCGTCGCGCAAGCCAATGGAAGGCTGGCCAAGGAGATCACCCCAGTGACGATCCCGCAGCGCAAAGGCGATCCGATTGTCGTCGCCAAGGACGAGCATCCCCGTGCCGGCACTACCGTCGAGGCGCTGGCCAAGCTGCCGACGCCGTTCCGGCAGGGCGGCACGGTAACGGCCGGCAACGCCTCGGGCGTCAATGACGGGGCGGCGGCGCTGATCGTTGCCTCGGAGGCCGCGATTAAGAAATATGGCCTGACGCCGATCGCCCGCATTCTCGGCGGTGCCGCCGCAGGCGTGGCGCCCCGCATCATGGGGATCGGCCCGGCGCCGGCGACGCAAAAACTTTGCGCACGGCTCGGGCTGACGCCAAGACAGTTCGACGTCATCGAGCTCAACGAGGCCTTTGCCTCGCAAGGCATCGCGGTGCTGCGCCAGCTCGGCATCGCCGAGGATGCCGGGCATGTCAACCCGAATGGCGGCGCCATCGCGCTCGGCCATCCCTTGGGCATGTCGGGCGCACGCATATCCGGAACGGCTGCGCTGGAACTTCGCGAGCGTGGCGACCGTTTTGCGCTGGCAACCATGTGCATCGGCGTCGGCCAGGGCATCGCGATCGCGCTCGAACGGGTTTGATCACAGGCCTTTGCCAAATTTGACCGCGTGGACAAAAGTTCAGCGTCGTTCCATAGTTCCCCGTCTGAATATTTTCACGAACAGCCGGCTCGACACGGCTGTCGAACAGAGGGGAATGCAATGGAAAACCGGAAGAACAGAGTCCAGGTAAAACGCGAAGGGATTTCGCGGCGCAACGTGCTGGAACTCGGCGCGCTTGGCCTGGCCGCAGCCATGCTGCCGGGCGCTGCCTTCGGCAAGGACAAGAAGCTGAAGGTCGCGGCGATCTTCGCCACGCCGATCGAGGAGCCGTGGGACAACCAGATCCATGTCGCCTTGCAGAAGGCTGAGAAGGAACTCGGCATCGAATACAAATGGTCCGAGAAGGTGCAGACCGCCGATTTCAGCCGCGTCATGCGCGAATATGCGCAAGGCGGCTATCAGTTGGTGTTGGGCGATGCCTTCGCCGCCGAGCGCGAGTCGCGCCGCACCGCCAAGCAGTTCCCGAAGACCGCTTTCCTGTTCGGCTCGGGTGCCGGGCCTGCGGAACCCAATTTCGGCGTTTTCGACAATTGGATCCACGAGCCGGCCTATCTCGCCGGCATGATCGCCGGCAAGATGTCGAAGTCGGGCACGATCGGCGCGGTCGCGGCGATGGGCATTCCGGAGGTGAACCGGCTGGTCAACGCCTTCTTCGCCGGCGCCAAGGAGGTCAATCCCAACATCAAGAAGAAGGTAGCCTTCATCGGTTCCTTCTTCGATCCGCCAAAGGCCAAGGAAGCGGCGGTCGCGCAGATCGACGCAGGTGCCGACGTCATCTACGCCGAGCGCTTCGGCGTCATCGAAGCGGCTGTGGACAAGAAGATCCTCGCCATCTCCAACATGTCCGACCAGTCGAGCCTCGGCCCTGACACAGTGATCACCGGTCCCGTTTGGGACATGTATCCGACGGTCGAGCAGGCGATCAAACTGGTCAAGGCCGGCGTCTTCACCGCGCAGGATTATGGCGATTTCTCGCGCATGGCCAAGGGCGGCTCGTTCTTGGCGCCCTACCACAAGTTCGACAAGACGCTGCCGGCGGACGTCAAGGAGTTGGTCGAGAAGAAGAAGGCCGAGATTCTCGAAGGCAATTTCCGCGTCGACGTGGATGAGAACACGCCGGTTTCGGATTGATGGCCGGCTTTTAGGGGTGGTGCTAGGCGCCCCCCTCTGTCCTGCCGGACATCTCCCCCTCAAGGGGGGAGATTGGCAGCTTCGTTGACGCGCCGTTTTTTCAGGGCGGAAAATTGGCGAAGGCCGAAAGTGACATCCGATCTCCCCCCTTGAGGGGGAGATGGCCGGCAGGCCAGAGGGGGGTGCAGCGCCGCCCCATCCGTCGATTCCAATTCCGATCAGGAGCATCCTTGCCCTTACCCGCCCCCCTTATCGAAATGCGCGGCATCACCAAGAGCTTTGCCGCGGTCAAGGCCAACGAGGCTGTCGATCTTAGCGTCGCTCCCGGCGAAATCCTCGGACTGCTGGGCGAGAACGGCGCCGGCAAGACGACGCTGATGAACGTGCTGTTCGGCGCCTATGCGCCCGACGCCGGCGAGATACTCATCCAGGGCCAGCCGGTGCGGATCACCAGTTCGGCCGATGCGCTGGCTGCAGGCATTGGCATGGTGCACCAGCATTTTCATCTCGCGCCGCGGCTCACTGTGCTGGAAAACCTTCTGATCGGCATTCCCGGCAAGACAGGACGGATCGACCGCGCCGGTGGGCTGGCACGGCTGGCAGAGATCGGCCGCCGACATGGCCTCACACTTGACCCGGACTTGCCGGTCTCGGCGCTGTCGGTCGGTGAGCAGCAGCGGCTCGAAATCGTCAAGGCGCTGTTTCGCGGCGCCAGGCTGCTGATCCTCGACGAACCGACGGCGGTGCTGGCGCCGAGCGAGGTCGACGGACTGTTTTCGGCATTGCGCTCGATGGCGGCGCAAGGTCTCGGCATCATCTTCATCTCGCACAAGCTCAACGAGGTGCGGGCGCTGACGCATCGCTGCACGGTGCTGCGGCATGGCCGCGTTGCCGGTCGTGTCGATGACCCCGCCAACACGACATCGGCCGCAATGGCGCAATTGATGTGCGGACACGAGATCGTGCCGCCGGCGCGGGGACCATCGACGCCCGGTGCTGATGTGCTCACCCTCAAGGGCATCTCGACATCGCATCATTCGGGTACGCCGCTGCGCGACGTGTCGCTTGCCGTTCGTGCCGGTGAGATCCTCGGCATTGCCGGCGTGTCGGGCAACGGCCAGCGTGCCTTGGCGGAGGTGATTTCCGGGACGCGTGTGCCTGACGCCGGCCAGATGACGATCGCCGGCAGCAAGGTCACACGCTTCTCGCCGCGCGAGGTGCAGGCGCTTGGCCTTGGCCGCATCCCGGAAGACCGCATGACCACCGGGCTGGTCACCAACCTGCCGCTCGCCGATTCGATGGTGCTGCCACGCATCGGCACCGCCGCTTTCAGCAGCAGGGGCCTGCTCAAGCCGGATGCGATCCGCGCCTTCACTGAAGAGCAGATCAAGGCCTATGATATCAGGTGCCCTGGGCCGATGACCCGGGCTGGGGCACTGTCCGGCGGCAATCTGCAGAAAGCGCTGCTGGCGCGTGAACTCGCCTTCGATCCGAAGGTGCTTGTTGTCTCGCAGCCGACGCGCGGCCTCGATATCGGAGCCGCCCGCTTCATCCACGAGAAATTCCTCGACATGCGGGCGAAGGGCTGCGGCATCGTCGTCATCGGCGAGGATCTCGAAGAGCTGCTGGTGCTCTGCGACCGCATCGCGGTGATGTATGAGGGCCGCATCGTCGGCACGCTCGACAGCGCCGATGCGACGATCGCGCGGCTTGGCCTGATGATGACCGGGGCGGAGGGGAGAGTCTAGATGAACCTTCTGGCGGCGCTGACCCCCACCCCCAACCCCTCCCCACAAGGGGGAGGGGGATGCTGCCGCGCGCCGTTCACACAGCTTCCGAGCCCAAACTTCAGCCGTTTTGTCGTGGTCAGCGCCTCCGAGAGTTCCCCTCCTTGTGGGGAGGGGCTAGGGGTGGGGGTTCCTCTTCGTCAGAATCCTTGTTCGACAGACCGAACAGAGGGTGCCGCCTAATGTTCCGCCTGGAAGTCCGCGCAAGCACTCCTGCCTGGTTCAATCTGGCTTTGCCGCTGCTGGCGATCGGCGCCACGCTTGTCCTGTGCAGCGGGCTCATCGAGCTAGCCGGCGCCGGCGTACTCGAATCCTATGGCGTGATGTTCACGGCATCTCTCGGCGATAGCTATGCCACTACCGAAACCATGGTGCGCGCAGCACCGATGATCTTCACCGGACTGGCGGTCGCGGTCGCCTTCCGGGCCAAATTCTGGAACATCGGCGCCGAGGGGCAATTGCTGGCCGGCGCCGTGGCCAGCTGCTTTGTCGGCGCGATCCCCATGCCGGGGCCGCTCGCCATGTTCTTGATGGCGGTGGCCGGGGCTGCGGCCGGCGCTGCGGTAGCCCTTGTTCCCGCCACGCTGCGGGTGAAATTCAAGGTCGACGATGTCGTCAGTTCGCTGCTGCTCAACTCGGTCATCTATTATGCGCTGATGGCGCTGATCGAGGGGCCGTGGAAGGACACGTTCAGCGGCTATCCGATCTCACCGCCGATTGAGGATTCGGCGAACTTTCCGGTGCTGCTCGAGGGCACAAGGCTGCATCTCGGCGTCCTCGTGGCGCTGATCGCGGCGCCGCTGATCTGGTTCCTGATCGTGCGCACGACACTCGGTTTCAGGATCAGGGTCACCGGCGAAAACCAGGAAGCGGCCAGATATGGCGGCATCCATGTCGAGCGCGTGCTGATCTCGACCGCTCTGCTGTCCGGCGCGCTGGCCGGGCTGGCCGGCGTTGGCGAGGTCGGCGGCGTGCATTTCCAGGTGATGAGCGACATCTCGCCGGGCTACGGCTATTCTGGCATCGTCGTTGCCATGCTGGCGCGGCTCAATCCGCTCGGTGTCGTGCCGGCGGCGATCTTCCTGGCCGCCGTCATGACCGGCGCCGAGGCGATGTCGCGAGCAACCGGCGTGCCGGCGTTCCTCAGCGACGTCATCCAGGGCACCGCATTGCTCGCCATGCTGGTGGCGCTGCTGTTCACCGCCTATCGCATCCGTCGCGTCGGGGCTGCCCGATGAGCGCGGTGTTCGAACAAATCTTTCAGGTAGGCTTCCTCGCCGCCATCATTCGCATCGCCACGCCGCTGGCGTTTGCGACGCTCGGCGAAATGTTCTCCGAGCGCGCCGGAGTGCTCAATCTCGGCATCGAAGGCATCATGCTTTTGTCGGCGATGACCGGCTTCACCGCCGCCAGCCTCAGCGGCAGCCTGTGGCTCGGCGTGCTGGCGGCGGTACTGACCGGCATGCTGATGGGCGCGCTGCATGCGCTGTTTACGGTGGTGCTGGGCTTGAGCCAGCATGTCTGCGGCATCGGCGTGACGCTGTTCTCGTCGGGCCTTGCCTACTTCCTTTACCGGCTGATCTTTGGCCAGCAGTCGGTGCCGCCCAGCATCAAGGGGTTCGAGACGCTGCCGATCCCCGTCCTCTCCGGCATCCCGGTGCTCGGGCCGGCGGTGTTCAACCAGTTTGCGCTGGTCTACATGGCGATCCTTGCGATCCCACTGGCCGCCTTCGTGCTCTACCGCACGCCTTGGGGCCTGTCGGTGCGCATGGTCGGTGAAAACCCGCGCGCCGCCGATTCGGCCGGTGTCAGCGTCATCGCCACACGCTTCCAGGCGGTTGTCCTCGGCGGCGCGCTGATGGGGCTTGCCGGCGCCTTCCTGTCGATGGCGCAGTTCAACGCCTTCACCTTCGGCGTGGTGTCGGGGCGCGGCTGGGTGGCGATCGCACTGGTCGTCTTCGGCCGCTGGGATCCGTGGCGCTCGGCAGGGGCCGCGCTGCTGTTCGCCTTTGTCGATGCCTTGCAGCTGCGCATGCAGGCCAGCGGGCTCGGGCACATCCCCTACGAAACGTTCCTGATGCTGCCCTTCATTTTCACCATCGTCGCCATGGCGGTGATGTCGCGCAATGCGGTGGCGCCCTCGGCGCTGCTCAAGCCATTTCGACGGGAAGAGCGGTAGGCGAGCAGGACTTGGGTTCCTCGCCCCCGTGAGACGGGGGAGAGGTGGCCGCGAAGCGGTCGGAGAGGGGGAGCAACGCTGGTGAATTCTCTATGAGGCCATAAGACACGTCGAGCCTTGACCCCGCACCCGCGGCGCGGAAGCCGCGCCCCACCCCCCACCACCAAAGCGGGAGGGAGGGAA
>NZ_JAMYOR010000101.1:0-15129 GCF_040319965.1 Mesorhizobium sp. M0830
GGGGGGGGGGGGGGCGGGCGGGCGCTGTTGCCACCCCGCGCTAGCGCTAGGACCCCCCCGCCCCGCGGGGGGCGCTCCCTCCCGGGGGGCGCCCCCCGCGCCCCCCGGTGGGGGGCGCCACGGCACTCGCCGCATGCAACGATCTCGGCCAGCCGGTTGTCGTGCAGGGCGGGCGCACGGGGCTGACGGGCGCGGCGCGTGTCCAGCCAGGCGAAATCGTGCTCTCGCTGGAGCGCATGACCGGGCTCGCAGTGCCGGA
The DNA here is from genome assembly GCF_040319965.1 of Mesorhizobium sp. M0830. Classification (NCBI taxonomy): domain Bacteria; kingdom Pseudomonadati; phylum Pseudomonadota; class Alphaproteobacteria; order Hyphomicrobiales; family Phyllobacteriaceae; genus Mesorhizobium; species Mesorhizobium sp. M0830. Next base: position 260 of record NZ_JAMYOR010000101.1, read on the forward strand.
TCGCCAGGCTGCCAGCATCGTTGCCGAAGCGGGCGTGACGCTGCAGGCGGTGCAGCAGGCCGCCGACGGCGCCGGGCTGATGTTCGGCGTCGATATCGGCGCGCGCGGTTCGGCCACGGTCGGCGGCAATATCGCCACCAATGCCGGCGGTATCCGCGTGCTGCACTATGGCATGTACCGGGCCCAGGTTCTGGGGCTGGAAGCCGTGCTTGCAGATGGCAGCGTGCTGACCTCGCTCAAGGGCCTGCCCAAGGACAATTCCGGCTACGACCTCAGCCAGCTCTTCATCGGCACGGAAGGAACTCTCGGTGTTGTCACCCGCGCCGCGCTCAGGCTGCATCCGAAGCCCGCGTCCGAGGTGAACGCCTTCTGCGCGCTCTCCTCGCTCGATGCGGCGATCGCGCTGCTTGGGCTGCTGCGGCAAAAGCTCGGCCCACTGCTGTCCGCCTATGAGGTCAATTTCGCACCGCTCTATGACGTCATGGTCGCCAGCATGGCCATGCGGGCGCCGCTGCCCGCGGGCTCGCCTGTTTATGTGCTGGCCGAGATACAGGGCAGCGAGCCCGAGCGCGACGGCGAGCGCTTCTCCGAAGTGCTGATGCAAGCGGTCGAGGACGGCGTCATCGACGATGTCGTCGTCTCGCAGTCGTCGCGCGAATTCCGAGCCCTTTGGGACGTGCGCGAAGACGCCAATCGCGTCCTGTTTTCGATCAAGGATCTGATCGGCGTCGACATCAGCATCCCGTTGGCGCGGATGGGTGCGTTCCTGCAAGCGGCGGACGCCGCCATCCATGCCGTCGACCCCGGCGCCGACGTCTATGTCTTCGGCCATCTCGGCGACGGCAATCTGCACTATCAGGTACGCACGGTCGATCCTGCGGCGGCGTATGACATCGTCTATCGCGGCGTCGCGGCGGCCGGCGGTGGCGTTTCGGCCGAACATGGTATCGGCCTCGACAAGAAGAAGTGGCTGCATCTGGTCCGCAGCGATGCCGAGATCGCGACGATGCGGCGGCTGAAGACGGCACTTGACCCCAGAAACATCCTCAATCCGGGACGGGTCTTCGACCTCAACCCCACTGCCTTCCAACGATGACGATTGCCCGGCAACTCAGGTCCGTTCCTGCGCGACTTGCCTGGGGATGAGAAAGCGGGCGGCAAGCACGCAAAGCAGCACGGTGAACATCAGGATCAGCGCCACCAGGGCATTGATGTCGGGCGAAAAGCCAAGCCGCATCATCGCCCACAGCCTGACCGGCAGCGTACTCTGGGTGCCGGTGACCAGGATGGTGATCATGGTCTCGTCAAACGATAGGGCGAAGGCCAGGATGGCGCCGCCGACCATGGCGCTCGATAGGTTCGGCAGGATGATTCGCCAGAACGTCTGCCAGCCCGTGGCGCCGAGATCGTAGGACGCTTCGACCAGCGTGCGGCTCATCGACTGCAGCCGCATCAGCACCGTGCGGTAGACGATCGCCAACACGAAGACCGTATGGCCGATGACAACCGTCAGCAGCGAGCGTTCGAGACCGATTTCGCGAAAGAAGATCAGCAGCGCCAGGCCGCTGATGATCGGCGGCATCAGGAATGGCAGGAAGATGATGAACTGCAGCACCGACCGCCCGGAACGCCGGCCGTAATAGTAGAGCGCCAGCAGCGTTCCGCTGACCACCGACAGGATGACAGTGCAGACACCGACGATCAGCGTGGTGCGCAAGGCGGCCAATATGTCGTGATTTTCGGCCAGCGCGACATAGGTCGAGAGGGTTGGCGACGACCAGTCGACATTGCCGTGCGCAATGGTGAAGAATGAAGACACGATTGGCACGAACAGGGGGCTGTAGAGCAACACCGCAACCAGTGTCGTGATCGCAGCTAGAAAGATGGTGGACAGTCGGGGCAGGGCGCTCATATCGAAATCCCCCGGTGGCGCCCGAAGCGTTCGCCGACGAGGATTGCCGCGATCACCACGACTGCCAGCGCCACCGACAGCGCGGCGCCGAACGGCCAGTTATAAGCCGTGCCGAACTGGCTGTAGAGGATGCGGCCGAAGGTGAAGCCGCTGATCCCGCCGACCATCTGCGGCGTCAGGAAATCGCCGATCGCCAGCACGAAGACGAAGCTCGCCGCCGAAGCGATGCCGGGCAGGCTCAGCGGCAAGGTGATGCGCAGGAATGTCTGCAGGCCGCTCGCGCCGAGATCGTCGGACGCCCGCAACAGGACCTGCGGAATCCGCTCCAGCGACAGGAAGATCGGCAGGATGGCGAAGGGAATCAGAAGGAGTGTCAGCGTCAGCAGGATGGCATTCATGTTGAACACGAAAAGCGTCGACGGCTCCTGCAGGATGCCGAGCGCCACCAGCGCCTTATTGAGAAAACCGTTGAGGCCGAGGATGCTGCGGATCGCATAGATCTTGATAACGTAGCTCATCAGCAGCGGTACCAGCAGCAGCATCAGCAAGGCATAGCGCCAGCGGCCTTTCAGCGTCGTCAGGAAATAGGCGGCGGGATAGGCAAGCAGGATGCAGATGATGGCCACCGAGCCGCACAGAACGATGGTATTCCAGAATACCGGGAGAAAGATCGGATCGGTGAAGAACCTGACATAGTTGCCCAGTGACAGGCCGTAGACAATCGTGCCCTGGTCGACGCTGAAGAAACTGTAGCCGAGGAAGATCGCCAGCGGCACCAGGACGAAGACCACCGGCAAGGCAAACGCCAGCACTGTCACCAGCAGCGACAGCCGTTTTTGCGCAGGCTGTGTCGAACCAGCTTCGCTCATGCCAGCACCAGATGGCCTTCATGCGGCGCAAACGAAAGCGATACAACCTCGCCGGGTTTCAGGGTGCTGCCGTCGACCCGACTCGGCACGCGCAGCCGCAGGTGTTGCGCAGCATCGTCGGCGCCGGCCGCGATGGTGACGACCGTGGATGAGCCGGCGAAGGCCATGTCGGAGGTCGTGCCGGAAAAGCGGTTGTCGGTGTCCTTCGCGTCCGCAAGATGCAAGGCCTCGGGACGGAATGCCGCGTAGGCGCTGGCACCATCCGCTGCTGCTTTCAAATAAGGCTGGTTCCTGATCGAACAAACCAGTCGGCCAAGCGCCGTCTCGATCGACCGCAGCTCGCCCTGGACGGCCCCAAGTTTTCCGGCCACCAGATTGTTCTCGCCGAAGAAGCGCGCGACGAACTCGCAATTCGGCTTGTAGTAAAGCTCATGCGGTGTGCCGAGCTGGCGGATATGGCCGGCCTCCATGACGCAGATCCGATCGGCCATGCCGATGGCTTCTTCCTGGTCGTGGGTGACGAACAGGAAGGTGGTCTTGATTTCGCGCTGGATGGATTTCAGGAAGACCTGCATCTGCCGGCGCAGTTCGAGGTCAAGTGCTGCGAGCGGCTCGTCGAGTAGGATCAGGCGCGGCTGGCAGATCAGTGCACGGGCGAGCGCGACGCGCTGGCGCTGGCCGCCGGAGAGCTGCGCGGGAAAGCGGTCGGCGAAACGCCCGAGCTGAACCAGGTCCAGCGCCTCCGTGACACGGCGCGCGATTACCTTGCGCTGGACATGGCGAACCGAAAGCCCGTAGCCGACATTGCCGGAAACGGTCAAATGCGGAAACAGCGCATAGTCCTGGAACACGGTATTGAACGGCCGTCGGTTGATCGGCATGCGGCTGATGTCTTGCCCATCCAGGTGGATCTCGCCCGAAGTCAGCGGTTCCAGTCCGCCGATCAGGCGCAGGACCGTGGTCTTGCCGGAGCCCGAAGGCCCAAGCACGGTGAGGAACTCACCGTCCCGGATCGATAGGTCGATGTCGTGCAGCACGGGGACCGTGCCGTAGGATTTCGAGACGGACCGCAGCGTCAGCAGGTCGGCGTTCTGGTTCATGAAATACTCTCGCATATACTTCGGCGGTCCGGAACCTCCGGACCGCCGGGTCCTTCAAAGGCATGGGGCGGACAAGATCAGGGCGTCGCCTTGACCTCGTTCCACATGTCCGACCGCTTGAGCGGATCCTCGACATTGTTGAGCCAGACCAGCTTGTCGTTACCGCCGGCGCTGCTCGACTCGACCACGGTGTTGCCGAAGCCGGTGCGCTCGGAAAGCGCGCCGCTGACCTTCTTGCTCAGCATGAAATCGATCCATTTCTCGGCCGCCGCATTGTCGTGGACGCCCTTGGAAATAACCCAGTTGTCGAGCCAGGCGAGCGCGCCCTCGCTTGGATTGACGTAGGCGACATGGGCGCCGATCTTCTGCAGCGCCTTGACCTGCTGCTGGCCGTAGTTGGCCCAGATCAGGGCGACATCATTGTTCTGGTAGATCTGCTGCGCCTCGTCGGCGGTTGTATAGAAGCTCAGCACGTTGCGCTTCAGTTCGACCAGCTTGGCCTTGACCGCCGCCATCTGCTCTTCGTTGAGATTGAATGGATCCTTGTAGCCGAGCGTCAGTGCGGTGAACGAGAAATTGTGCTCGCCATTGTCGTAGGCCAGCACCTTGCCCTTGTAGGCCGGGTCCCACAGAACCGACATCGAGGTCGGTGCCGGCTTGACCTTGTCGGTGTCGTAGATCAGCCCGATCGAATCGAAACAGAACGGAATGCCGTAGACCTTGCCGTCCTTGGTGTCGCCGCTGACTTGAAACAGATCACGGAAGCGCGGCAACACTTCCTTCTGGTTCGGCAGCTTCGTCACGTCGATTGGCGACACGAGGTCGGCCTTGATGTAACGCTGCAGCTGGGCGGTGTTGACGGCGAAGACGTCAAAATCCTGGCCTTCGCTGCCCTTGATCTTGGCCCAGATCTCGTCATCGCTGCCGATGAAGACGACATCGACGCCGATGCCGGTCGCGGCGGTGAAGTCCTTGACCCAATCGGGATCGGCATAGCCGTCCCAGGCCAGAACCCGCAGGTTCGCGGCAAGCGCCGCCGATGTCATCAGGCCGATGCCGAGCCCGATTGTCGCTAGTCTTAGAAACAGTTTTTTCAGTCCCATTTTCAATCTCCCATTATCGTTCTGGTGGACCGCAGTTTCCGGACTTTCGCCGTCACAGCTGGGTGACCGCGACCAGTCCCTCGTCCGGCACCGACACCATCCGGTTGCGCAGTGGCTTGCCGAATGTCTGTGCCTGGATTTCATATTCGTCGCCGGAAGCCGTCTTGACGCCGGAGGCGTAGCTCATCACCGCCGCGCCGAAGAAATAGGCATGCAGGTCGCCCGCCCTGCGGTGCATCGGGTAGCGGAAATGGAAGTGTTCTAGATTGGCGATCGAATGCGACATGTGCGCCTCGCCCGACAAAAACTCCTGCTCCCAGATGACGGTGCCGTCGCGCAGGATGCGGGAATGGCCGCGCACTTCGTCGGGCAGGTCGCCGATCAGCAGCTCCGGTCCGATCGAGCAGGAGCGCAGCTTGGAATGGGCGAGATAGAGGTAATTCTCGGCTTCCGTGACATGGTCGGAATATTCGTTTCCGAGCGCATAGCCGATGCGGTAGGGGCGGCCATCCGGCCCATTGAGATAGAGGCCGACGATCTCGGCTTCTTCGGCCCCGGCGCGCGCGAAGGCCGGCATCGGCAGCGGCGCACCTGGCGGCACGACACAGGTGCCGACGCCCTTGAAGAACCATTCGGGCTGGATGCCGATCTGCCCGGCGGCGGGCTTGCCGCCGTCCAGGCCCATGCGAAAGATCTTCAGCGAATCCGATTCCTCGGCATCCTCGCCATGGGTCAGCACATGCATCTTGTCGCGTGCGGCCGCACTTCCCGTATGGGTCAGGCCCGTGCCGGTGACCAGGAAGCGCGCCGGCTCCGGATGGTCGACCGGGGCCAGCACGCGGCCATCGCGCAACAGCTGGTCGTAATCGATTTTCACCGTGCCGGTCCGCTTCTCGACCAGCGAGGCGATGGACGCGCCCTCGGCGATCGCCGCTTCGGCCAGTTCCAGCACGGTGCTGGTCTTGTCGAGTGGATGCAGATGATTGCCGTCGTCGGAGACACGGCCAACCCGTCTGCTGCCGTCGGCCATTTTGAACTGAACAAGACGCATGAACTAACCTTCTTCCTTTGAAGCCGTACGGGTCACACCCAGCCCGCATCGACGATGAACTGCTGGCTCGTGCACATGCGGCTGTCGTCGGCGGCGAGGAACAGCGCCATGCGCGCGATATCGGAGGGTTGCAGCCGATCGGGCAGGCACTGTCTTTCCTCGATCTGGCGTTCGCCGGCCGGGTTCAGCCACAGGCGCATCTGGCGCTCGGTCATCACCCAGCCCGGCACCATGCAGTTGACGCGGATGCGCTCGGGGCCGAGTTCGCGGGCCAGCGCCCGCGTCATGCCGTAAACGGCGGCTTTGGCGGTGACATAGGCCGGGCAATCCGGATCGCCGACCATCCAGGTGATGGAGCCGAAATTGATGATCGAGCCGCCGCCCAGCGTGCTCATCTGTGCACGCACAGCCTGCGCGGCGAAGAACTGGTGGCGCAGATTGACCGCCATGCGGTCGTCCCAATAGGCAACCGTCACGTCCTTGCTCTGGTGGCGATCGTCATTGCCGGCATTGTTGCACAGGGCCTGGATGGGGCCGTTGTGCCGCATCGCCTGCACCGTTGCCACCTGCAACTCTTCGATGTTGCGCAGGTCGCAGGGAATGAACAGTGGTGCGGCATGTCCCTCGGCCGCGATCGCGTCGACCAGGCGCCGTGAAGGCTCCTCGGCCATGTCGACAAACGCGACACGGCTGCCTTGCGCGCAGAAATGGCGTACCAGGCTTTCGCCGATGCCGCTGCCGCCGCCGGTTATGAAGACACTGCGGCCCTTGAGGCTTGGATAGACCGCGTAGCCGATTTCATCCGTCATCGCGCGCCTCTCTAGTGCGAATGCCGAGGAATGCCGGCATCGCGCCGGCCGACGAGAAAGTCGAAATCGCAGCCCTTGTCTGCTTGTAGGACGCGCTCGACATAGAGGCTCTGGTAGCCCCCTTCCGGCGGCGCCGGCGGCTTCCAGTCACGCCGGCGGATTGCGAGCTCCTCATCCGATACCAAGAGCTCCAGCCGGCGGCCGGCGACATCGAGCTCGATGAGGTCACCGTCGCGCACCAGCGCAAGCGCGCCACCGGCCGCGGCTTCCGGCGCCACATGCAGCACCACGGTGCCGTAGGCCGTGCCGCTCATACGCGCGTCCGAAATGCGCACCATGTCGGAGACACCCTGCTTGAGCAGCTTCGCCGGCAGCGGCATGTTGCCGACCTCGGCCATTCCGGGATAACCACGCGGCCCGCAATTCTTCAGCACCATCACCGAAGAGGCGTCGATGTCCAGCTTCGGATCGTCGATGCGCGCGTAGTAGTGCTCGATGTTCTCGAACACCACCGCCTTGCCGCGATGCTGCATCAGCTCGGGCGTTGCCGCAGACGGCTTGATGACCGCCCCATTGGGCGCCAGATTGCCGCGCAGAATGGAGATGCCGCCCTCCTTGGTCAGCGGCTGGCTCAGCGGCCGGATCACCTCGCTGTTGTAGTTGGGCGCGCCGTCGATCAATTCACCGATGGTCTTGGCGCTGACGGTGATGGCGTGGCGATGAAGAAGCCCCACTTGATCAAGCGACGCCATGACCGCAGCCAGCCCCCCGGCGTAGTAGAAATCTTCCATCAGGAACCGGCCCGATGGCATCAGGTCGACAATGGTTGGAACGCCGCGGCCAAGGCGGTCCCAGTCTTCGAGGCTGAGATCGACACCGACCCGGTTGGCGATGGCGATCAGATGCAGCACCGCATTGGTCGAACCGCCAATCGCGCCGTTGACGCGAATGGCGTTCTCGAACGCTTGCTTGGTGAGAATGTCCGAAATTTTCACGTCCCTGCGGACCAGCTCGACGATCTGGCGTCCGGCCACCTGGGCGAGCACGCCACGGCGCGAATCCACCGCCGGGATCGCGGCATTGTCCGGCATACCGATGCCGAGCGCTTCGACCATGCTGGCCATGGTCGAAGCCGTGCCCATCGTCATGCAGCTGCCGGCCGACCGGCTCTGGCCCTGCTCCGCGGCAAGGAAGTCGGCAACCGGCATTCGGCCGGCCTTCACTTCCTCGGCGAATTTCCAGACATGCGTGCCCGAGCCGATATCCTGTCCGCGGAACTTGCCGTTGAGCATCGGTCCGCCAGAAACAGCGATGGTCGGAAGATTGCACGACGCAGCGCCCATCAGCAGTGCGGGCGTGGTCTTGTCGCAACCGACCAGCAGGATGACGCCGTCGATCGGATTGCCGCGTATGGATTCCTCGACGTCCATACTGACCAGATTGCGAAACAGCATGGCGGTGGGGCGCATGTTGCTCTCGCCCAGCGACATCACCGGGAACTCCAGCGGCAGGCCGCCGGCTTCATAGACCCCACGCTTGACGTGATCTGCCAGGCCGCGGAGATGGGCATTGCAGGGGGTCAGCTCCGACCAGGTGTTGCAGATGCCGATCACTGGGCGGCCGTCAAAAGCGTCGGCGGGGATGCCCTGGTTCTTCATCCAGCTGCGGTGCATGAAGGCGTTCTTGCCCTCGCCGCCGAACCAGGCCTCGGATCGCAGCTTGCGCTTGGTCTCGGTCACGATGTCTGTTCCCGATCCTGGCGGCGCCTGTTGCGGTTCTCGACGCTGCGGCGCACGTCTTCCTCGGCATTGTCGATGAGCACCAGCAGCGCATTTTGCGCGCCGGCTGCATCTCCGGATGCGATCTTTTCGGCCACTTCCCGGTGCAGCGGCAAAGAATGGCGCTGCCCTTCCGGATTGTCGTTGGAGAGGCGAAAGCTCATCACCAATGCCGTTTCGACCAGAGCCGCCAGCGAGCCGATCAACTCGTTGCCGGTCATGCGCAGAATAGTCTGATGGAACAAAAGATCGGGTTTGGCGAAGCGGTCGCCGTCTTCGACCACGGCTTCCATTTCGGCCAGCGCGGCATTGATCTCGGCAACCTGCGCGCGTGTGGCCCGCCGTGCGGCAAGCGCGGCCGACATCGGCTCGATGGCTCGCCTAAGCTCAAACAGCGCCCGGACGTCCTCGGCACTGACGTCGCTGGCATAGCGCCACGACAGGACATCCGGATCGAGAAAATTCCAGTCGGCGCGGGGACGCACCCTTGTGCCGGTCTTCGGCCGCGATTCGACAAGCCCCTTGCCGGCCAGAACCTTGATCGCCTCGCGCAGCACCGTGCGGCTGACCCCTAGCATCTGGCTGGAATCGTCGGCGTTGGGCAGTGCCTCGCCGGGCAGGAAGTCGCCCTGCACGATGCGCAGCCCGATCTGCTCGACCACAGTTGCATGCAGCGCCGTCGAGCCGCTGGAAACCGCCACCGTGACTCTTGACGTGCGCGCGGTGCTGAAAGATTTCTTATTCTTCATACTATTCATAAGATATGTCTTATAGGCGTGAGAATTGGAGTCAAGGGGCGAGGAGAGCCGATGACAAAGAATCCATTCTCTGAAGCCCTTAGCCCATAAGAGATGCTGAGTGCCGCGCGATACTTCAGGCCCGGGCCCGGGGCCGCCATCAGCAGGTTGGAAACCTCCTCGATGCTCAAGACCACCGACAACTTCTGCGGTTGCCGACGGAATTGCGTATGCCGCTTCATGTCCTCGCGGCCGCAGGTCGTGCCAAAGAAAAAGCGAAGCGCGATGATACGGGCATTGAAAGTTGGCGGCGCGATGCCCACGTCGAAACTCGCCTGCCGCAGTGCCACGCCGAGCGTGAGAAGTTGCGACCGCCGGCAGGTCTTCCCGCCGCCACCTAAGAGGAGGCTGCAAATTGCACAAAGTACCGTCTTAAGCCCGAATTAATACGTCATGTGCGACATTAAAGGAATTCACTCCTAAATTCTCGTTGAATTGGCGTACGTGGGGCGGGATTGGCCGTATTGTGCCAGTGTTTTACATGAACCACCTGAAGGGCGTTAGCGTTAGGACCAAGCTGTCGCTGGGCTTTGGTGTGGCGTTGCTGTGCATTGTGGCAGTAGGGCTATTTGGAGTCGCGCAGCTGCGATCTCTCAACGAAGTCACAAGCGAGATCACCGCGGTTTGGTTGCCGCAGGTCCAGGTCGTGGAGGAGATGAAGCGCAACCTGGCGGAACATCAGCTCTATGCGACCCTGCGCATGCGCACTGACGATACTCAACAATTGCTCGGCATCAATGACAAGATGGCGAAGGAGAGCGATGAGATACTCCGAGGTCGGCGAGCCTACCGCAGGAGTGCCGGATCGCTGGCCGAGCAGGACCTGTTCGACCAGTTTGTCTATCTGTGGACGGCCTATGAAGATTCCCTGACGTCGATTTTCCCGCTCCTGGAAACAGGAGAGCGATCGAGGGCCTTTAAAGAGTTCGAGACAGTGTCGCTTCCAATTGTTGCCGAGGCGGCTCAGCGACTGGACGGCCTGCTGGCCCTCACCAACCAGCGCAGCACTGCTGTCGCAGCGATGGCCGATCGCAGCTACAGCGTCGCACAGCGGCTGACCTGGATAGCGATTGTTTTTGCGGCCGCGTGTCTTGGCGGGCTTGTCGCCTGGATTCACCACAATGTCAGCAAGCCGATCCTCGCCGCGAGCGAGGCGATGCACCGGTTGACGCAAGGCGACCGCCGCTCAACCCTCGTTGCGCTGAAAAGCGATCGGCGCGACGAGGTTGGGCTATTGTTCTCGGCGTTTGCCGGCTACCGTGCCAGCCTGGAGCGTAGTGACGCCTTGGCCCGCGAGGCCGAACAGGAACGGCAGCACCTAGCAGCCGCCGCCGCCAACATGCCCGTGGGCCTATGCATGTTCGATGCCGGGCGACAGCTGGTTCTTTGCAACCAGAGTTACGCTGATCTCTACAACCTACCGGAGGCCCTGACTCGTCCAGGCACGCAATGGGCCGATCTGATGCAGTACCGAATTTCGGCGGGGCTGTACGTTGGCCAAGACCCGGGAAAGTATCTGCAACAACTCTCTGAGACCATCGACCGCGCTGAGCGCGTGGAGAGCTTGGTGGAGTTCAATGATGGACGGACCATCGACCTCATCCACCAACCACTGCCGGGCGGCGGGTGGCTCGCCACCCATCACGACGTGACCGACTTGCGCCGCAACGAGGCCCGCATCTCTCACATGGCACGCCATGACGGGCTTACCGACCTTCCAAACCGCATATTGTTCCGCGAACGCGCCGAGGAAGCCCTCGCCGAGATGGGACGCAGAGATGGCAAAGTCGCCTTCCTTTGCCTTGATCTCGATCATTTCAAGATGGTCAACGACACGCTGGGGCATTCGGCCGGCGACGCCCTTCTGAAGGAGGTTGCCTCCAGGCTGAGGCGGCTGGTCCGCGATGATGACACAGTGGCCAGGCTTGGGGGCGACGAGTTCGTGATCATTCAAAGGGAGGCAGGTCAACCGGTCGAGGCAACCGCCCTCGCGCAACGGGTCATCGATGCGCTCAGCGCGCCTTATGTGGTCGACGGTCATGGGGTCGTGATCAGCGTCAGCGTCGGCATATCGATTGCGCCCAACGACAGCAGGAACACCGACCAGTTGCTCAAGAACGGCGACATGGCGCTCTATCGGGCAAAGGCCGAGGGACGCAGGACGTATAGGTTCTTCGAGTCGCAAATGGATGCCCGCATGCAGGCGCGGCGATTTCTCGAACTCGATCTGCGCGAAGCGCTGGATCGCGGGCAATTCGAGATCTACTACCAACCGCTCCTCAATATCGGCCGTGGCGAGGTTAGCTGCTTCGAGGCGCTGCTTCGCTGGCATCACCCGAGACGCGGCATTGTCTCCCCAGCCGAGTTCATTCCCCTGGCCGAGGAGATTGGCCTGATCGTCCCGGTCGGGGAATGGGTAGTCAAGCAAGCCTGTCTGGATGCGGCACGCTGGCCCGATGGCATCAAGGTCGCCGTCAATCTGTCGCCCATGCAGTTTCGCAACTCGCGCCTGCTCTCGGCAATTGTCGAGGCGCTCGATGTCTCGGGACTGCCCCCGAACCAGCTCGAGCTTGAAATTACCGAAACGGTGCTGCTGGCCAACACCCAGGCGACGCTGGCGATGCTGCAGCAGATTCATATGCTGGGCGTGCACATCGCGATGGACGATTTCGGTACCGGATATTCGAGCTTGAGCTACCTGCGCTCGTTCCCGTTCGACAAGATCAAGATCGACCAATCCTTAATCACGGACGTGGGGGGCATCGACAGTTCTGTTGCCATCATCCGAGCCATCACGGGTCTAGGCAACAGCCTCGGAATGCGGACCACCGCCGAAGGGGTTGAGACGGTGGAGCAGCTCGACCGGGTCCGACGAGAAGGCTGCACAGAAGCGCAGGGCTTCCTGCTCAGCCGCCCGCTGCCTGCCCGGGATATTCCCAAGATGCTGGAGCGGGTGCGCGCTGTGGTGGCGGGCGAGATCATCGAGACTGCACCCGACGCGACCGGCGGGCGCAACAGAGCGCAGTCCTCCGGTGGCCGGCGTTTCAGGAATGCGCCTTCCTCCGCTTAGCCGGAAGCGAATTGATCGCCATGATGCAGTCCCGGCCGTCTCCCGGATGGCTGCCGCAAAGCGACACGCCGTGAAGCCAATCACTTCTTGGCCGCGCCTTTCATATCCGCACACATTCAGCCGATAGCTCAGCGGACCAGAGCGAACCTCGATCGCCTAATGGCTGCGACCGTTTTGACCAAAGTAAGGCTGGCTGAACCAACCGCTGAGGCGAAAGCGGCCATGGCGCAATCACCGGATCCCGTGGAAGGGGAAGTGCTATGACCAATCGAGAAGCTACACTGAGCAGGGGTGAGTTGAACGCCATTGATCTGAAGCGAAGGGCGCCCGAGGTGACCCTTGATTGGAACCATTCTGTCCTGAACGAGTTTGGCGCTCTGGAGTGGGATAGTTCCAATCATGGCCGAGCGTTATCAATCAGGGCAGATGTCGGCTGCGCACGCTGTTCGGCGCATGATTGCGTCCGATGAGACCCGTCATTTCCTCCACAAGGTGTTAGATTTGAAGGTCGAGGCGCACCTACCTGGCGCCATTGGGGCACTCCTTGCTGTGCTTGATCAGAAAGGACAAGACGAACCGTCCGAAACATCCGAAACCCCCTGACCTTTCCCCTATTGCTCCCTGTTGGTTCCATGTCACCGACGTGATGGGCGGCGCCCTCACTGGCATCTTAGGTGCCGTCTTTCGAATCGGGCCGCGGCTTTGCGAACGACCATCTGGCCAAATGGCTTTGAATAAAAGTTAGCAATCGCTTAATTAATCGCTGTTCTCCCTGAACTCGCCGAGGTGAGCAGGGTCGGGAAACATTTTAGCTCAACCTGCACACTGCGCAGATCTCCAGTCTCGACAGCCGCACCACGATCAACGAGACCAACATCGCCTCGCTCGATGGCCGCGTCGACGCGCTGGAGGGCGGCCTCGGCGATCTGAGCAGCGAGCTTGGCGAAACACGCAAGGAAGCGCGTCAAGGCATCGCCGCCGCGATTGCCATGGCGAACGCGCCGATGCCGTCGGCGCCGGGCCGCACGAGTTGGGCGACGAATTTAGGTCATTTCAAGGGCGAGACGGCATTCGGCGGCTCGCTCACGCACCGGCTTGACCTGTTCGACGAGCCGTTCGCGGTCAGCCTTGGATATTCCTACGGCGGCAGCGACAGCCATGCGCTGCGTTTCGGCTTGCAGGGTGAGTTCTGACGGTCGCCCGGCGTGACAGGAAAGGTTGGGGTGCGAGAATGCGGCCGGCGGGAAGAATGTTGCTGGCAGCCTTGGTGCTGACGACGGCCGTTCCGGCGCTTGGCCTGCCTGCCCTGGCGCAAACGTCGAAGACCCAGAAATCCGTCAGGCCGTAAGCGTCGAAGCAAGCCAACGTCGATCGCAATGGCGTGCTGATCCTGGTGCGCGGCTCGCTGCTGGCGCTCGACCACGCCAACAAAACCGGGAATTACACGGTGCTGCGCGATCTCGGCGCGCCGGGCTTCCAGGCCAACAATGCGGCCAAGCTGGCCGAGATCTTCGCAGGCCACCGCAAAGACGGTATCGACCTCGGCGGCGTCGCGGTGCTGGAGCCGCAACTGACATTGTTGCCGCAAATCGAGCCCAACGGCATGTTGCACATGGCCGGTTTCTTTCCCTCGGTGCCGATGCAGGTCAATTTCGAGCTGCTGTTTGCGCCCGTCGACCGGCAATGGAAGGTGTTCGGCATGTCGGTCGCGCTCGGCAAGGCGGGACCGGAAGCGCCAGCAACCGACCCGGAGCCGCCGAAAGTTGTCCTCACCCGACCGCCTGACCCGCCGACTGCGACGGTCACTCCCAAGAAAGCCGACGAGAAATCCGGCAAGTAAAGGTTACAGCCCGAACCCCAGGACGCTTTCGATAGGCTTGCGTCCAGTGCCTGCATGACAAGATCGTTCCGCTTTTTCGGCACGCCATCACGGCCTTGGACGGAAAGGGCGCGGCATCAGCGTGGCGTCGTAATCGCACAACGTCTCGGCGCCGGTATCCGGCTTCAGTTCGCCATCGCCCGCGACAGGGTCGTCAGCTGCTTTTCGAGTGAACCGTCATTATGGGCCTTGGCCAGCATCGCAACGAGCGTGGCCGCCGTGACGACCTGGACGCTGTGGTTCTGCCGGATCGCCTTGCGCCCGACATCACCCCCAATGAGACACTGAAGATCGTGGTAGTGCCTTGAGATGCGCGCCTCGCCGGGCTCGATCGGTATGCATGAGCTGGGCCGCCGCTCGTATGGCGTTGGGCGGCACGCTATGTCATTTCACACCGGCGCCTTCCAAATAGGTGATGATCGCCGCGCGCTGGGCGGCATTGGAAACGCCGACAGTCATTTGGGTGCCAGGCACCATCTGACGCGGCGCTGTGAGGAAGGTG
>NZ_JAMYOR010000102.1:0-13762 GCF_040319965.1 Mesorhizobium sp. M0830
CCTTGTGCGTCTGGGGGCCGTTCTTCCCCCGGGGCTCGGGGGGGCTTTGGGCGGCGCCCCGCGGGCGGGTGGGGGCTTCGACCTTTAGGCGCAAGCGAGGCGATGTTTGCGCCTAGTGCTCTTCCTATGTCCGTTCGCGGCGGTTGCCGGGTGGTTCCCCCACTCCGTCTCGGCTTCGCCGAGCCACCTCTCCCCCCTCCGGAGGGAGAGGAAAGGAGACTGGCTGGGGCGGCGCTGTCAAGGCTGCAAGATGTGGCGCGCCCGCCTGAGCGGAGCGCGCCACGGGCGCAGGGAGATACGCCCTATTTCTTCAGGACGGCGTTGGCCTTGGCCGCTGCGTCTTTCAATCCTGCCTCGGGGTCGCCGCCGAGATAGATCTTCTGCATGGCATCCGACGTGATCTGCGCGACCTCTTCCCAGCCGGGAATGACCGGCGCGAAGCGGGCGTCGGGCAACAGCGCGGTGAACGCCGCCAGATCGGCATTGTTGACGTAATAGTCCATTTTCGCCTCTTCCTTGTTCACCGGTAGGAAGCCTTCACCTTGCGTGAACTTGGCGCGCTGTTCCGTGGTGAACAGGAAATCGAGCAGCTTCCAGGCCTCGTCCTTGTTCTTGGAGTTTTTGAACATGATGATGGAATCGGTGACGCCATACGTGCCGCGCGCGCCGGTCGGTCCGGCGGGAATGGCCGCCACGCCGTATCTGAGGTTCGGCGCCTCCTCCTTGATCTGGTTGGACAGGAAGGGTGCGGTAATCATCATGCCGACCTTACCCTGCTTGAACAGGTTCTGTACGTCCTCGCGGCTGTTAGAGGTGACGCCGGGCTCCGTCAGACCTTCGTCGATCATCGACTTGTAGAGCTTGGCGGCTTCAAGCGCGCCCGGGGTGCTGAGACCGGAGGTGCCGTCCTTGTTGAGGATTTCGGTGCCGTAGGACCACATCGCATAGTAGTAGTAGACGTCGGTCTCGATCTCCTTGCCCTGCATGCCGAAACCGAAGGTGCCGGACCCGAGCGCCTTGATCTTGCGGGCATCTTCCTGCAGCTCGGTCCAGGTTGCCGGCGGATTGGCGATGCCGGCCTTCTCGAACAGCTCCTTGTTGTAGTACATGGCGCGCGCCGAGGCCGCGATCGGCAGGCCGTAGGTCTTGCCGTCCATGATCGAGGGCGAAAGAAAAGTGTCGATGAAGCGGTCCTTGAAGTCAGGCTTGATGTAGCTATCGAGCGGCTCCGCGACGTCCTGCTGCACGAAGTCGATCAGCCAGCGCGTGCCGATGATCGAAAGATCGGCATTGGTGCCGGCGGTGATGTCGGTGGTCAGCTTCTGCAGCAGCACATCCCAAGGTACCACCTCGAACTTGACTGATATGCCGGGGTTTGCCGCCTCGAATTCCTTCTTGACGTCGGCGAAATAGGGAGCAGTCTTGGCGCTGTACTCCGCAACGGTGACGCGCACCTCGCCCGCATCCGCCTGCGCCGCGATTGCCAGCATGCTCATTCCGGCCATCAGGCCGGCAGTCCATTTTGCAAGGCTCATTTTGATCTCTCCCATTTGATATTGCGCCTGCGCGCTCTT
The DNA here is from genome assembly GCF_040319965.1 of Mesorhizobium sp. M0830. Lineage (NCBI taxonomy): Bacteria > Pseudomonadati > Pseudomonadota > Alphaproteobacteria > Hyphomicrobiales > Phyllobacteriaceae > Mesorhizobium > Mesorhizobium sp. M0830. The sequence continues at coordinate 1,575 of NZ_JAMYOR010000102.1, forward strand.
CGTAGCCTAAGCCAGAAGATTTATGTGACTTTCCTACATTATCCGCGATTTGAAGGCTTGCAAGCAGATTTTTCTGTTGCTTACTTACATATTCTAGCCTAGGCCTTGCACGGATCTGTCAGCGAGGACGACGCACGGTGGTTTCGCGACCCAAATTCGAAGGCAAAGCCGAGTTCGAGGGCAAAACCGTCGTGGTGACGGGTGCCGGCGGCGGGCTCGGCTCGGCTATCGTGGCGCTGTTGGCGCAAAGGGGCGCCAGGGTTATCGGCTGTGATCGGTCGAGCGAGACATTGGAGAGCCCACATCTTGCTTCCCGCCACGTTTTCGATCTTCTCGACAAGGCGTCGATAGCGACGGCGATCGCCGCGATCCTCGACCGGGATGGCGTGCCGGACATTCTCATCAACAATGCCGGCTGGACGCGCGCCGAGACGCTCTCCGCGCTCAACCCCGGCAGCATAGAGCAGGAACTCGACCTCAACCTGACCGGAGTGGTGACTTTCGCCGATCCGCTGGTCAAGGCGATGGCCGGCCGCGGCTCCGGCAGCGTCGTCTTCATCTCCTCGGTCAACGCAATCGCGCATTTCGGCAATCCCGCCTACGCCGCGGCCAAGGCCGGCATCAACGCCTATGCCAAGGCGATCGCCGTCGAGCTCGGCCGCAGCGGCCTGCGCGCCAATGTCGTCTGCCCCGGGTCGATCCGCACCGCCGCCTGGGACCACCGCCTTGCCAAGGATCCCGAAATCCTCGGCAAGCTGCAGCGCCTCTATCCGCTCGGCCGCATCGTCAACGCTTCGGAAGTGGCGGAAGCGGTCGCTTTCCTTGCGTCCGATCGAGCATCTGGAATAACAGGCGTGGTGATGCCGGTGGACGCAGGGCTGACCGCCGGTTGCCTGCCGTTCATCGACAATATTCTGGGAGCGTGAGCATGACCGACGTCGAGTTTCGCGACTTGTCGAAATCCTTCGGGCAGCACAAGATCCTCGAAAACATCAGCCTCGACATCAAGAGCGGCGAGTTCGTCGTGCTGGTCGGCCCATCCGGCTGCGGCAAGTCGACGTTGCTGCGCATGCTGGCCGGCCTGGAGACGATCACCTCCGGCGACCTGTTGATCAGCGGCGTGCGCGCCAACGCGTTGCCGCCGCAGCAGCGCAACATCGCCATGGTGTTCCAGTCCTATGCGCTGTTTCCGCACCTGAAGGCATCGGAGAATATCGGCTTCGGCCCGAAGATACGCGGCGAGGCACGCGAGGCGGTCGACCAAAAGGTCAAGAAGGCGTCCGGCGTCCTCAATCTGTTCTCCTATCTCGACCGCTACCCCCGCCAGCTGTCGGGCGGCCAGCGCCAGCGCGTCGCCATGGGCCGCGCCATCGTGCGCGAGCCGTCGGTGTTCCTGTTCGACGAACCACTGTCCAATCTCGACGCGCAACTGCGCGTGCAGATGCGCGTCGAGATCAAGGCGCTGCACCAGCGGCTGAAATCGACGATTGTTTATGTCACCCACGACCAGATCGAAGCCATGACCATGGCCGATCGCATCGTGGTGATGGATCGCGGGCGGATACAGCAGGTCGGGGCGCCGCTGGAGCTCTATGACAGCCCGGCCAACAAGTTCGTCGCCAGCTTTCTCGGCTCCCCGTCGATGAGTTTTGTCTCGGGTTCCCTCAAGACATCGCCCGAGAAAACTTGGTTCGAATCGGTCGGCGGCGGGCGGCTTGCGCTTGCCGGCAAACAGGTAGCTGTGGGCACTGCAGTGGAGGCCGGCATCCGGCCGGAGCACTTTGTCATCGGCGAGGCTGCCGACGCCATGGCGATCAAGGTGGATGTCGTCGAGCCGACCGGCTCCGAAACCCATGTCTATGGCGCCATCGGCACTGACACGGTGCGCGCCGTGTTCCGCGACAGGGTGCCGGTCAGGCCGGGCGACGTGCTGCTCGTGACTGTCGACCCCGGTAACATCCACCTGTTCGACAAGGCGACGGGCCTGCCTCTATGAAGACGCCGGCCGACATCATCACGCGCCTGCAGCTGATACTGCAGGACGGAACGAAGTCGGATCGCAAGCTGGCCGGCTTCGTGCTGGCCGATCTCGACTTTGTCTCCAAGGCGGCGATTTCGGAAATTGCCGCGCGCGTCGGCGTCAGCGAGCCGACCGTGACACGCTTCTGCCGCAACCTCGGTTGCGAGGGCTTGCGCGACTTCAAATTCTATCTGGCGCAAGCCATCGCCATTGGCGGCCAGTATCTGTCGCCGGAACCGTTGAACCGCGACGCGCGCGAACAGCGCATCGCTTCCGCCATCACCGAAGCGGCGATATCGGCCATCCAGCGCGCCAGCGAAAATCTCGACATGACGACGCTGGTCGCCGTCGCCGCACGCGTCGCCGTTTCCGGCAATGTGCTGTGCATCGGCTCCGGCGGCATTTCGTCGATGATGGCGACCGAGATGCAGAACCGGCTGTTCAGGCTGGGCGTGTCGGTGTTGGCGCAGATCGACGGACAGCTGCAGCGCATGTACGCCGCCGTTGCCACGCCCGACACCACGCTGATCGCCTTCTCTGTCTCCGGCTATGCGCGGTCGGTCATCGATGCGGTGCAGGTCGCCCAGCAATATGGCGCCACCACAATCGCCATCACCCCGCCGGATTCCGCACTCGCTAGGGTCGCCGACACGGTCATCAATTTCCAGTCGCTGGAGGACGGCAACATCTACAAGCCGACATCGTCGCGCTATGCGCTGCTGTCGATCGTCGACATGATCGTCACGTCGGTCGCCGAGACGCGTGGACCGCGGGTTCTGGAAAACCTGCGCCGCATCAAGCAGAGTGTGAACACCTTGAAAGTCGACGATCCGCGTCTGCCGCTGGGGGATTGAACCTCCCATCAAGGGCATCACGACTGTTGGCCGAGCGCCTCGATGTTTTTCGCCAGCATCGCCGGGTCGCCTGCGATGCGCACGGTCTTCAGCCGGGCGGTGCCGCCGGCGACAATCGAGACGGCGGACACCGGCACGTCGAGCGTCTTGGCGATCAACTTTTCGAGCGCTTTATTGGCTGCACCGTTTTCCGGCACGGCGCGGACGCGAGCCTTGAAATGGCTTCGTCCGTCCGCTGACGTCTCGACGCCTTCAAGCCTGTCCACCGCAGCCTTTGGCGTCAGCCGGACAAACAGGTCGACGCCACCATCGCGCAGGCGGAACGAACTCACAGGATCAGAGGCGCCACCGTGGTGAGTATGAACTGCCGCAGGAAGAACAGGACCAGAAGCAGGATGATCGGCGAGATGTCGATGCCACCAAGGTCCGGCATGAAACGGCGGATCGGCCGCAATGCCGGCTCGGTCAGGCGGTAAAGCATGTTGCCTATGGAACCGACGAACTGATTGCGCGAGTTGACGACGTTGAAGGCGTAAAGCCAGGAGAAGATCGCCGAGGCGATGATGACCCACCAGTAGAGGTCTAGCGCCATGACGATTGTTTGAATGAGGGCGAGCATGCCGGTCTCCAATTGTTGCCGACATGTAGCCATTGCAGGCGAAACCGGCAAGTGCCGCCTTCCGCCGCATGCGGCCCGAAGTCGGCGGCCGCCGATTTCGGCAAAGCGCCGCCTGACCGCGCTTGACAGGAAACCACGGCGCCCGATAAATGCCCCATCCGCTGGACGGGGCTGTAGCTCAGCTGGGAGAGCGCGTCGTTCGCAATGACGAGGTCAGGAGTTCGATCCTCCTCAGCTCCACCAGCGGAATAATCGATTTCTGCTTTTCACGACAAGAGAAACGCTGCGCGCTCGCCTGCCGGCGATATTTGTTGTGCCAACGTGCCGGCGAAGGCCGCTACTGCGCCTCGCGATACCCGATAAAACTGTTGTCAGTTGGGCTTTTGGCGGAAGCTGCCCGTGGATTGCCGCTATTTTTTTGGAAGCCGCCCCCCTAGATTGGCGCTACCAAATCAGTTTTCTGTGCGTTGTGACAAGGCGTTTCTGCGGGGCGACTGGAGACGCTATATGGGTTTTCGAATCGAAATGAAGAAGCCGCCTGCGGAAGCAAAAACGTGTCAATTCGCGAGAATCTCGCTGCAAACCTTAGACGGCTCTGCAAGGACCATGCCTCCGTAAGCGCGGTATGCCGTGAGCTGGGCATCAACCGCACGCAGTTCGAGCGCTACCTGCAAGGACAGACGGTTCCCAACAAGGCCACCGCCGCGCTGATATGCGACTACTTCCGGATCAACGAGCCCGAACTGTACCGGGATCCCGGTGTCGCCGAACCCAGGGTCCGCGGCCTGCCGCAGGTGTCCGAGGGCTTGTTCAACCAGATGATCCGCCCGCCCAGCCCATCGATCGCGGGGGGCACCTATTTCACCTATTTTTCGATCCCGGCCCGGCCCGACCACTTGATGCGGTCAGTAACCTTCGTGCGTCGCCAGGCCGAGTTGGTTACCTTCAGAAGCGTCACCGGATGGTCGGAACGCCAGGGATCGACATCAGCGCGGGCGCGAGGCAACCACTATGGAGTGGCGATCTCGCGCCTGAACTGGATCTATTTCAGCGGCATCAACCGCCGCCAGACCGGCGAACCGTCGCTGATCTCCGTGCAATGGGCTCCGATCTTCGAACCGGTGCTGATTGGCAAGGCCATGCTTCTGACGGAGGCCGGGCCGGCATTCGTGTCCGTCATCATGCGGCGCGACACCGCCAACATCCGTTCAAGGGACGCCATCCGCATGGCACATGTCATCAGGCTCGACGATCCCGGCGTCGATCAACTTGTGGTCAGCCTGACCCAGGATGGGATGGGCTGATCGCCTCGATCACCGTGGTTTACGCTAAATAAGAATAAGCCTATACCGAAAAAGCGTACGTTAGCGATTGTCTACTCTGTATCCGAATAAAAACGATATTTTACACTTTAACACCAAGAAAGATAATCCGTCCGCCTGTCTTTGGCTCGCGGATTTACTACAATTTTAACAGATCGTTAACGCTTTCGACCTTACATTTCTTGCTGTGGATCTCGTTCTGGATGAGCTTTCAACGGATCCCGATGGTCAGGAAGGGACAAAAATGGCCAGGAAAGTGAACACAGCTCCGAAGCTGACGATTGCGGCCGGCACGCAGACTGTCTTCTTTTCGCAGGCCATGCACGACAACAAGCGCTGAAGGCGTTCCGCGCCGACGTCCCCCAGGGTACCATCAGTCTGACAGGAGCAGCACGTGTCGAATCAGTCCTTACGTCAGTCGGAACTCGACAGTCTTCAGTATATTTCGTCGGTAACCAATGAGCTCGTGCAGATGGCCGAAGCAGGCCGTTTTCCCATGATCTCTTATCTGCTGGGCATGGCCTATGCGGAAGCCTTCGACGTTCTTCGCGGCGCACGGCCGGCCAGGCACACGCAGCTCAGTGGTAACCCGCTGCACCCCAAGGCAAAGGACATTCGCACTGCCCAGCCCAGGAGTGCGTAGCGGAATGCACTCGTCGCGGTAGCAATTGACGACAGCTGCCAGGCCGTCAGTGTCTGGAGCGGAGTGGACGCCTTCCGACGACCCGAATCTCAGGACGCTGCGCACGAAATACCGCTTCTATCTGCAGCAGGTCGAGGCCGTGGGCCCGTCGTTGAGCTACTGATGAGCCCGGCTTTGGTCTAGTCTCTAGTTGCGCAGGCTGAACACGAATGGCGCCGTTCGGCTCTGGCGCGAACCGAGTTCCGGCGGCGGTGCCGGCACTGTGGCGCCTTGCAGCACCGCCAGTGCGGCGCGGTCCAAATCCGCATCTCCGGACGAGCGAGAGAGCCTGGCGGACAGGACCCGGCCGGACGAGTCGACCGTGAACGCGACATACGGCTTGCCTTCCACCCGGCGAGCCTTGGCCGAACTGGGATAGCGCGTGTGCCGCTTGATCCAAGCGCCCAGACGCGAGTCCCACTTGCTGGCGTCGCCGGAGCGCGTCGTCGGTGCTGCCGACTTCGGCGCTGCGGTCCTGGGTGCCGGCTTTGCATCGGCACTTGCGACGGTTGCCGTCCTCGGCGGCGGCGCCTTCTCCTTCTTCGACGGTGGCTTGGGCTTTTCGACAGGCTTTTGCGGCTTGGCCTCGATTGGTTTCTTGTCCTTGACCACCTCGACCGGTTTCGGCTGCGGCAAGGGAATGACGACCTCGGGTGTGACAGCCTCCACAACATCCGGAACGGCCTCATCCGGCGGCGGCTGGTCGACCTGTTCAGCCATCTCGGTCTGGGTGGGCTCGGTCTCGTCGGGGGCGACGGCTTCCGTCTGTTCGATAACCGGCTCCGCCTTCTCGACCGGCGCTTCAGGCGTCGGCTCGGTCGTCGGTGTTGGATCGGCCTGATCTGATGTCACCGCGTCCGGCGCCGCAACCTGTTCCTCCACGGCCGGCATCACCACCATCGGGGCCATCTCGATCACCAGGGCCGGGGGCGGACCGCCGTCCGGGTCGGTGACCATCGTGAAATTCTGCACGGCATAGGCGACCGCGACATGGGCTCCGAGGACCAGCGCGGCGGCACTGGTCCACAAGCCAAGGTCGCGCCAGCCGAAGCGCGACAACTCGACCGAGGGCAAGGCGGCCGCATGCATCATGGCCCCGCTGCACCAGTAGCTGCCGGCGCCGCCTCGAGGCCGACCAGCGCGATCTTCAGATAGCCGGCGCCGCGCAGCAGGTTCATCGCGTCCATCAGGTCGCCATAGGCGACCGCCTTGTCGGCACGCAGGAAGATGCGCGTCAGCTTGTCGCCTTTTGTCCTGCTGTCCAGCGTCGCGGCTAAAGCCGGGCGCGGCACGCTATCGCTGCCGATCGCCAGCGTCAGGTCGTCCTTCAGCGTCAGGAACAGCGGCGTTTCGGGCCGCGGCGCGGGCGTTGCGGTCGAGCCCGGCAGGTCGACATTGACATCCACCGTCGCCAGCGGTGCCGCGACCATGAAGATGATCAAAAGGACCAGGATGACATCGATGAAGGGGGTGACGTTGATCTCGTGGCTCTCCTCGAGATCGTCATCCATGGTCTGTCGGGTTCTGCTGCCCATGGCGCTACTCCGCCGCCAGCGCCGTTGCCGGCCCGACCGTGCGGAAGTCGAGGTCGCGGCTGACCAGCCGTTCGACGCCCGCCGATGCATCGGCGAGTATCTGCCGGTAGCCGGCTATCGAGCGGGCAAAGACGTTGTAGACGACGACTGCCGGTATTGCCGCGACAAGGCCCATCGCCGTGGCAAGCAGAGCCTCGGCGATACCTGGCGCGACCACGGCGAGATTGGTGGTCTGCGCCTGCGAGATGCCGATGAAGGCGTTCATAATGCCCCACACGGTGCCGAACAGGCCGACGAAGGGCGCGGTCGAGCCGATCGTCGCCAGCACACCGGTGCCTCGCGACATGCGCCGCGACGCCGCCGCCTCGATGCGCGACAGGCGCGATGTGACGCGTTCCTTCAGCCCGTCGCCCGAGACATGATCGAGCGCGCCGGCCGAAAGCGCGGTCTCCTCCTCGGCCGCCCGCACCAGAAGCGCGCCGGGGCCGCCGCTGCGGTCGAGCGCACGGCTGGCCTGCTTCAGCGTGGCGGCATCGCCGATTGCCCGGACGGCGCGGCGGATGCGCAGCTTGCCACCAAAAATCTCGAGCGATTTGGCCAACCATATCGTCCAGGTGACGAGTGAGGCAAAGGCCAGCCCGATCATCACCGCCTTGACGATGATATCGGCCGCCATGAACATACCCCACGGCGACAGATCATGCGGCAGGGTCGACTCCATCGCCGCTAAAGGGCCGGTCCCGCCGGGCACGGTCGTGTTCGGCTGATTGGCTGGCCGCACCGGCGCCATCGTAGCCGGCGGCGCGACTGCCGGTGCAGCGGGCGCCGGTGCAACGGGCGCTGGCGGCGCGGCGGGCGCTTCGATCGCGGGCGCGCCCCCGGCCGGTTGCTCCTGGGCGGTCGCGCTACCCACCGACAGGATGACGGATGCGACCAACGCCGCCAACAAACCATATCTAGACAACAGCGTCTTCCTTGTTCTCACAGCGGCCAGCCGCTTTCTATTTCCCACCGCTGCATCAAATCTCCTCACTGCACGTAACCGACGGGCTGGCCGGTGACGGGGTGCGCGAACACGCCCATCTCCACGCCGAAAATGCCTTTCAGCACATCGCTTCGCATGATCTCGCCAGGCGTGCCGCGCGTCAGCAGCTTGCCGTCCTTAAGCGCGATCAGCTCGTCGCAATAGCGCGCCGCCATGTTGGGATCGTGCAGCACCACCACCACGCAAAGGTCGCGTTTGCGGCTGAGATTTCTGACTAGCCCGAGCACCTCGACCTGATGGGCGATGTCGAGTGCCGAGATCGGCTCGTCGAGCAGCATGACGCCGGCGTTCTGTGCCACCAGCATGGCCAGCCAGGCGCGCTGGCGTTCACCGCCGGACAATTCGTCCACCAGCCGGTCGGCAAAGCCTTCCATGTCGGTCAGGGCCAGCGCCCCGTCGACATGCTGCCTGTCCTCGGCACGGAAACGGCCAAGCGCGCCGTGCCAGGGATAGCGCCCGAGCGTCGCCAGTTCGCGCACGGTGAGGCCGGTCGCCGCCGGCGTCGTCTGCGGCAGATAGGCAAGCGCGCGAGCGAACTCGCGGGCGCCCCATTGCGGCAGCGGACGCCTGGCGAAGGTGATGGCGCCCGAGCTTGCCGGCTGCTGGCGCGCCATGAGCTTGATCAGCGTCGACTTGCCCGAACCATTGTGGCCGATCAGCCCGTAGACGCGCGAGCGCTCCAGTTCGAGCGAGACCGGACCGAGCAGGGTCCGCGCGCCGACGGCAAAGCGCACCGCATCGATATGGAAGGCAGTCTGGGCATCAATTCCAGCCACGGTCATGGCATCTCTCCAATGCGGCCGCTTGCATCTCCAGATTCCGGCTTTCGGCAAGCCGATGCCCGGTTGACTAGAAAACATGACGTTGCTAGTCAACATTAAAGATGACTGCAACGATCAACAAATCGCCGTAACCTGCCGCACCTCGGCACTCTGCCGCTTCGCGTTGTGCTGCCACGCCGGTGGACGGCTGCTGCTTCGCCGGTCAGGATGGGCCCCGCAGATCGGTGAGGAGAGCCCGGATGATCAAGGCGAGACCCTTCGACTTCCCCTTTGACGGCAGGCTGGTGGCCGAAAACACGGCACTGATCGTCATCGACCTGCAGCAGGATTTCCTGTCGACGACGGGTTACTTTGCCAGGCAGGGATATGATCCCGCACCGCTCAGGGCGATCCTGCCGACAGTGAGCCGGCTGATCGCCGCTGCCCGCAAGGCTGGCATAAGGGTCATCCACACCAGGCAGGGCTATCGGGCTGACATGGCCGATATGACGCCCTACGAGAAATGGCGCCGCAAGCGCGCCGGGCTCGAAGGCACCGAAATCCTGCTGCGCTCGGGCCCGGGGTTCCAGATTGTTCCGGAGATCGACGTGGCGCCGCAGGACATCATCGTCGACAAGACCTGCAACAGCGCCTTTACCTATACGGATTTCGAACTTGTCCTGCGCGCGCAAGGCATCACGCATCTGCTGTTTTCAGGATGCACAACGGATGTCTGCGTCCACACCACGCTGCGCGAGGCATGCGACCGCAATTTTCAATGCCTGACGATCTCGGATGCCTGTGCCAGCGGCGACAGACAAGCCCACGAAGCCGCGCTTCATATGGTGACAATCGAGGACGGCGTGTTTGGCGCACTAACGGATTCAGACGCCGTCATAGAGGGCCTGTCGCGGCTTGGCGACAGGCCTGAAGCACCGAAGGGCTGAAGGCCCTCACCCCGCTGCGCGCGTCTCAATACCCGCGCGCGGCGCGAACGTCCCGGGCTGGAATGCGTCCGTTTCGCGGCGCACCAGCGAATTGCGCAGCAGGGCGATCGTTTCCCGGCCGACGGTGGCGATCTCACGCGGCGTGTCGACGCCGACAATCATGAATTCATCAATGCCGAGAGCCGCATAGGCAAGCAGCGACAGGGCGGCCTGGGCCGGCGGGCCGGCCACGTCGACCGCCTTGAGGCCGGGGGCGGAAGCACCCTGGTGGATCCTGACCGGAAGCGCAAAGCGCAATTTGCTCGCCCGGCCGTGCTCGGCGGCCGCGACCCGCACCCGCTCCATGGACTGCCGGACTTCGTCGATCGAGCCCGGTGCCAGTTCGAAGACATCGGCATGCCGGCCAGCCACCTTGACTGCCGTCCCGGATTGCCCGCCCATGCGGATGATCAGGTCGGCGCCGTGCGGACCCTTGCGCGGCACGTAGCCGCCTTTGATACTGTAGAACGCGCCTTCATGGTCGAAGGGCCGGTCGTTCGACCAAAGCCGCTTGAGCAGCACCAGATATTCGTCGATGCGCTGCCAGATGACGGTATGGCCGACCGGCCGTGTTTCGGCGTCGGCGTCGCTCAGCGGCTCGCTGATCATCCGCAGCACCAGCCGCCCGCCGCTTTTCCTATCGATCGACGCAAGCTGGCGGGCCGCCACGGTCGGTTCAACCACGCCCGCCCAGTGCGTCAGCACGACTTCCAGCGACGAAGTCCGGTCCAGCACCTGGGCAGCAAGATCCATATTGGTCAGCAGCCCGGCCGAGTCGTCGACGACGATCTTGCGGAAACCGCCGTCCTCGATCAGTCCGAGCTTGGTCGCGGTCTCGGCGAAGTCATAGAAAAAGGGAACTGCAGCGTCGGCGGTCTTGCCGGGAACATGCGTGAACTCGATCGGCATTGCCATCTCCTCAATTGTGTCGGGCGCGCGCAAGCGCACCGAGGATTCGGTTCATTCAACTCCGATTGCCTGGAAGCGGTGGGGCAGCTAACCCCGGTCGATCTGACGAACGCTAGGGGATGAGGCCCAGAACAACTGCGCCGGTGAACACAAACGCAAGGGCAAAGACCACATAGGCGAAAGCGCCGGCATAGGCCGGGCGGAAGGTCTGGGCATTGGTCAGCCTCCGGCCGCTGCGATCCGTCTGGGCGTTCTGGATATAGGACATATCTGCCTCCGTCTCGCCGGTTAATCTATAAAACTTGTAGACTTTGTCGATTGCTATTTTCGCGCCTTAGAAAGAATAATTTTCTCATTTATGTTCGAAAATTGGTTGTCACTTGCTGAGCGCGTATGATTGAGCAAGCGGCCGAACATGGCATGTCCAAATCGCCTGTACGTGGGATAGACCTATGGCCGTGTCCCTGCTGCACCCAATTCGTGCGTTGGCTGCCCGCTGCGAGCGCGGTAGCATCGCCCAACCATGCAAAGCGGAATCGTCAAATAGGGAGCGAGGCAATGGGCACAAGACTGGCCGGCAAGGTCGCTATCATTTCAGGCGGCGCGACGGGAATGGGCGGGGCGGCCTCGGGACTGTTTGCGGCGGAAGGCGCCAAGGTGGCGATCATCGACCGCAATGGCGAGGCCGCTGCCGCAACCGCGGCGGCGATCCGGGAGCGTGGCCATGTCGCCGTGCATTTCGTCGCCGACGTCTCCGATGAAGGCCAGGTCGAGTCGGCCGTTAAAGGCGCGACTGAAAAGTTCGGTCCGGTCACCGTGCTGTTCAACCATGCCGGCACCATCGTCATCAAACCCTTCCTGGAGACGACGGTACAGGAATGGGATTGGCTGCATGCCGTCAACGTCCGCTCGATGTTCCTGATGACGCGCGCCGTGTTGCCCGGCATGATCGCGGCGGGCGGCGGCTCGATCGTCTGCACCTCGTCGATCTCGGCCGTGGCAGCGACGCCGATGGAGGTGCTCTACGACACCACCAAGGGCGCTTGCCACATGTTCGCGCGCGTCATCGCCGTCGAGTTCCGCGACCGCAACATCCGCTGCAACGCCGTATGCCCCGGCTTCATCCGTACGCCGCACGGCCTGCGCGAGGTCGCCGATTTGGGCAGGCTCGGCGTCGATGTCTCCGACGCCGCGCTGGCCGCGCAACAAGGCCGCATCGGCGAGCCGGAAGAGGTGGCAAGGGCGGCACTCTACCTGGCCAGCGACGAGTCCAGCTTCGTCAACGGCACGCATCTGTTCGTCGACAACGGCTTTACCGCAATGTGATCTTTTCCTCGCCCCCACGAGAGTGGGGGAGAGGTGGCTCGGCGAAGCCGAGACGGAGAGGGGGAAAGGCTCGACCTGTCTTATGGCCTCATAGACAATTCACCAGCGTTGCTCCCCCTCTCCGACCGC
>NZ_JAMYOR010000103.1:0-13597 GCF_040319965.1 Mesorhizobium sp. M0830
CCTCTTCAAAGAGAAGGCCCCTAAAGAATCAACCTTTCCACTCAACGCAAGACTTACTCTTACTCATATGCGATTCCCCTGCCCTTGAGGGGGAGATGGCCGGCAGGCCAGAGGGGGGTGCTGGCACGCTCCTCGGGAGCGATGCACCTTGACCACAAAACCCACCAAGAAACCCGACCTTCTACGCGACAACGAGCTGATCTACGGCCGGCTGCTGACGGTCGACGAGTCGCACCTGATCCAGCGCTACAACAAGGCGCTCGCCGCGTTCGGCTTGAAGCCCACCAAGCTGAAAAGCTTTCAGATCGACCGCACCGGGTTCTCGCCCGAAGTTGCCGAGGAATGCGGCGACTACGATTATCTCGATCCCAACGAGGTCAACCGCCGCTTCATCATCCTGACGCCGTCGCAGATCGACCTGCCGGTGGTGCATACGGCCTTCTCCAACACCTCGCAGCTGATGTTCGAGTTCATGTCCAAGAACCAGCGCGCCATCGACGCGCTGACCATCAAGGACGTGATCTACGGCGAGATCGAGGATTCCATTCCCAAGGTCAACGACATCGAGGATTTGCTGTCGATCAACCAGGTCGAGTTCAAGGTGCTGTCGGCCGAGGATGTGCTAGGCAAAGCCGCCGAACTCGGCAAGCTCGTCGACCGGCTGAAGCAGGAACCCGACGCCTGGCGCGACAACGCCATGCTGACCCGCATGGTGGAGTTGGCCAAGATCTGCGGCGACATCCGCGAGAACGCGCTGGTGCCAGACCAGGTGATCTTCCGCCACAACGCCTATTGGACCAGCCATTTCGGCGGCCTCTACGTGTTTGTCGACCCTGATATGACGACCGTGATCAGCGATCCGGCGGCTCCGGGTTTCCGCCGTTCGCGACCGTGGCAGGTGAGCTATATCTCGATCAGCGACGCCGACAAGGTGTTCAAATTCCTCGCCACCACCGGCCGCATCGAGCTGCCGCGTGCCTCCTGGGTCGAGACATCGGGCTATCTCGAGCACCGGGCCGAGATGGTGGTGCGCGCGCTGATCCGCGACGCCGACCCGAACCGGAACCTGACCGACGTCGACAAGGTCTGGCTGCAGACCTGGATCCAGAGCCATGCCGACCTGATTACCGAAGACGGCAACTTTCCCTTTCTCAACGCCGCCAAGCGCGAGATCGCCCAGCTCGGCCACCTCAAGATCGAGGATGTCTTCCCGCTGCAGCGCTTCCTGGTGATCCGCGCCAAATCAGACCATCCCGACGCCTGGCTGACCAACCGGCTGATCTCGGATTTCGTGCCGTCGGATTTCGTCTCGCGCTACATCTTCAACAAGGACGGCTTCTACAGGGACTATGACGGCTTCAGCGACGCCTGGCGATCGCATGTTGTCGACGTTCTCAAAACCACATATTTGAAGGACAAGGTGGCGTTTCGCACACGCCTCTATGGCCTGACCGACTAGAACGAAATGAACTGTCACTTCGTTCTAACTTACTGTTTTGGCGCATGATGTTATCCAAAAAGTCTGCAATTTTTTGGCATCATGCTTTGAGGGGATGACATTGCCATGCTCGATCCGATCGTGAACTTCTTCACCCGGATTTTCCAATGGATCGGCCGCGGCATTGGGCTTGTGATCGGCGCGATCCTGTGGCCGTTCCTGTGGGCCGGGCGCTGGTATACGCAGCGTGGCTGGATCCTCAAGGCGGCGCTCGGCCTGGCTTTGCTGGTGCTGATCGGCCTCTACGCCAATTTCTTCTACGCCACCCAGTGGTGGAACAATTTCAACCCGAACTACCCCGACACATACACTTTCGAGAAACGCAACGTCTCCGCCGGCGAACAGGTCTCGGCGGGCTCCGGCACCGACACGGCCAAGACCTGCGGCAACTCCGGCATCGCCCAGGTGGCGGCCGACCTGACCGATTTCAACGTCAACCAGAATGCCTGGATCTCGTCGATGATCCTTTACAAGCTCGGTCTGTTTGGGATCGACTGGGATAACACGCCGTGGATGGACAACAAGGCCTCGTTCCAGCGCGGCATCAACCAGGCGGTGCGGCGCACCGCAACCGAACTCGCCGACAATCTCGGCCGTGTGCGCACCACCTCGCAGATCGACAGCGATCTGCAGAATGCCCGCGGCAATCTGCAGTTCGACGAGGAGACCTGGTATTTCGGCCTGAACCCGTTCGGCCCCAAGACGCCGACACCAAGCTACTATCGCGACGCCGTCCGCATGCTGCGTTCCTTCAACGCTCGCCTTGCCACCTGCCAGGCGACGTTCGACGCCCGCGCCGACAATTTGAAACAATATATCGACCGTATCTCGTCCGACATCGGCTCGACCTCGGCGATCCTCAAGGAACGCGCTGAAAACCACAACAATGGCTGGTTCGATTTCCGCGCCGACGACCGTTTCTGGTTCGCCTATGGCCAACTCTATGGCTATTACGGGCTGATGAAGGGTGCCCAGGCCGACTTCGACGACGTCATCAAGGAAAAGCATCTGCAGAACCTGTGGGACACGATGGACTCGCAGTTCGTTTCGGCGCTGCGCATCCAGCCCTTTATCATCGCCAACGGCCGCGAGGACGGCTGGATCCTGCCAACGCACCTGACGACAATGGGCTTCTACGTGCTCAGGGTGCGCTCCAACATGGTCGAAATCAGCAACGTGCTGACTCAGTAGCGCTGTTCCGTTGGGCACCACGCGATGGCGAATTTGCGCCGTCGCCTCTGTCGCATTCCGTGCATTGTGCGGCTGTTTTGAGACGGCGGCGCGACGCGTCCTCTGGCTTCTATACGGCGCGGCAACGGAGCCAGGAAGAACCATGACAGGTCGGCCGGTCCGCAGAGGAATTTTCTCTATAGGAAACATAGTTGCATGCAAGTTGACGCCGCGGCAGCGACAGGGTTAGAACATGCCCGCGCCCGGTTCCAACCTGCCTGCGAGTGACATCAAACCCGTCCCCTCCACCGTCCAATCCAGAGGAAAGCCGTCATGGCCGAAGTGAAGTCCGACATCGAGATCGCGCGCGGCGCCAGGAAAAAGCAGATCCAGGAGATCGGCCAGAAGATCGGCATCCCGACAGAACATCTGCTGCCCTATGGCCACGACAAGGCCAAGATCTCCGCCGAGTTCATCAAGTCGGTGAAGGGCAACAAGGATGGCAAGCTGATCCTCGTCACCGCCATCAACCCGACGCCGGCCGGCGAAGGCAAGACCACGACCACGGTCGGCCTCGGCGACGGCCTGAACCGCATCGGCAGGAAGGCGATCGTCTGCATCCGCGAGGCCTCGCTCGGCCCGAACTTCGGCGTCAAGGGCGGCGCTGCCGGCGGCGGCTACGCGCAGGTCGTGCCGATGGAGGACATGAACCTCCACTTCACCGGCGACTTCCACGCCATCACCACGGCGCACAACTTGCTTTCGGCGCTCATCGACAACCACATCTACTGGGGCAATGAGCTCGGTATCGACACCCGCCGCGTCGTCTGGCGCCGCGTCATGGACATGAACGACCGTGCGCTGCGCGAGATGATCTGCTCGCTCGGCGGCGTCGCCAACGGTTTTCCGCGCGAGGGCGGCTTCGACATCACCGTCGCCTCGGAAGTCATGGCGATCCTTTGCCTGTCGACCGACCTGAAGGACCTTGAAAAGCGCCTTGGCGACATCATCGTCGCCTATCGCCGCGACAAGTCGGCCGTCTATGCCCGCGACCTCAAGGCCGACGGCGCCATGGCCGTTCTGCTGAAGGACGCCATGCAGCCGAACCTGGTGCAGACGCTGGAGAACAACCCGGCCTTCGTGCATGGCGGCCCGTTCGCCAACATTGCGCATGGCTGCAACTCGGTCGTCGCCACCACGACGGCGCTCAAGCTTGCCGACTACGTCGTCACCGAAGCCGGCTTCGGCGCCGATCTCGGCGCGGAAAAGTTCTTCGACATCAAGTGCCGCAAGGCTGGGCTGAAGCCGGCAGCAGCCGTCATTGTCGCCACCGTGCGCGCCATGAAGATGAATGGCGGCGTCAAGAAGGAAGACCTCGGCAAGGAAAATGTCGAAGCGGTGAAGAAGGGCTGCGCCAACCTTGGCCGCCACATCGAGAACATCAGGCAGTTCGGCGTGCCGGCGGTGGTCGCCATCAACCACTTCTATTCCGACACCGACGCCGAGATCCAGGCGATGAAGGACTATGTCGCTTCGATGGGTGAGGAAGCCATCCTGTGCAAGCACTGGGCCCACGGCTCGGCCGGCATCGAAGACCTCGCCAACAAGGTGGTGGCGCTGGCCGAATCCGGCGCTTCGCAGTTCGCTCCGCTCTATCCCGATGCCATGCCGCTGTTCGAGAAGATCAACACCATCGTCCAGCGCATCTATCGCGGCTCGGAGGCGATTGCCGACAAGTCGGTGCGCGACCAGCTGCACGCCTGGGAGCAGGCCGGCTATGGCCACCTGCCGGTATGCATGGCCAAGACCCAGTACTCGTTCTCGACCGACCCGAACCTGCGCGGTGCGCCGACCGGTCACACCGTGCCGGTGCGCGAGGTCAGGCTTTCGGCCGGTGCCGGCTTCGTCGTCATCATCTGCGGCGAGGTTATGACTATGCCCGGCCTGCCCAAGGCTCCGTCCTCGGAGAAGATCTTCCTCAACGAAATGGGCCAGATCGAAGGCCTGTTCTGAGACTTAAGTCTCGACATATCAAAAGGGCGCCGCAGCGATGCGGCGCCCTTTGCATTTTCCGCTGATGCTTATGCGGCGCTCCGCGACAGCGCCCGCTGGTTGGAGCCGACGATCGTGTCACGCTCCGGCAGCGCTCCTGTCTTCAGGCACTCGACCCATTCGGCGGTCTTGAGCACGGCGGCGAAGCGCGACTGCAGGATGATCGTGGCCACGCGGTGGATCTCCTCAGCCGAGGCATAGCCGGCGCTGTTGGCGTATGGCACCGAGCCGGTGGCGTCGGACAGGAACTCGACGGCGAAGCCCATATGGACGGCGTGGATGATGGTCGACAGGTCGCAATTATGCGTCATGTAGCCGACCACCGTGATCGTATCGATGGCGTTGGCATGCAGCCAGTCCTCGAGGTCGGTTCCGGTGAAGGCGGAGGGCAGGTTCTTTTCGACATAATGGTCGCGACTGCGCCTGGCGATTTCGGGATGCAGTTCGCCGCCATGGCTGCCCTTGGCGAAGATCGGCGATGTCTCGGGCGCCATCTGCTTGACGACCGCCACCTTGATGCCGGCGGCTGCGGCGGCATCCATGGCCCGGGCGACGTTGACCACGCTGTCGCGGAATGGCGGATGCTGGATGGCAAGATTGCCGCCGTCATAGTCGTTCTGGACATCGATGACGATCAGCGCCCGGCGTGGCGTGGTGTTGGCTGGGTCAGACATTGTGTTTTCCTTTCCGGCTTGAATGCGATCGTCCGAAAATAGGCAGGCTGCCAAGCCATCGAAAGTGTCCCGATTGACATCATTCGAAAGAATTGGGACAATATACACTCACTCGCTGGAGGCATCCATGACCGACCCGATCGTTGCCGTCCTCGCCTTCGACGGCATCAGCCCCTTCCATCTCTCCGTGCCGTGCCTGGTCTTCGGCGAGGACAGGACGGCCCTTGGACTGCCGCGCTTCGACTTCCGCATCTGCGCGGTCA
This sequence comes from Mesorhizobium sp. M0830, assembly GCF_040319965.1. Classification (NCBI taxonomy): domain Bacteria; kingdom Pseudomonadati; phylum Pseudomonadota; class Alphaproteobacteria; order Hyphomicrobiales; family Phyllobacteriaceae; genus Mesorhizobium; species Mesorhizobium sp. M0830. The sequence continues at coordinate 5,658 of NZ_JAMYOR010000103.1, forward strand.
AGGCCGGCCCAATCCACACCGAGGCCGGCTTGACCGTCGCCGCCCCGTATGGGCTCGAAGGTTTTGACGCTGCCGACATTGTCATCATTCCAAGCTGGGATCATCTCGGCGAGCCGCCGGCGCCGTTGCTGATGGAGGCGTTAGGCCAGGCACACCGGCGCGGCGCCTTGATTGTCGGCCTGTGCCTGGGAACCTTTGCCATCGCCGCGGCCGGGCTGCTGTCGGGCCGCCGTGCCGCCACGCATTGGGCCTATTCAGAACAGTTGCAAACGCTCCACCCCGATGTCGCCGTCGACGCCACGGTGCTCTATGTCGACAATGGCGATGTCGTGACGTCGGCCGGCGTCGCCGCCGGTCTCGACTGCTGTCTCCACATCGTGCGCGCCCGCTATGGCGCGGAAGCGGCACTGCGGCTCGCCCGCCAGATCGTGCTTTCCCCGCATCGGCAGGGTGGGCAGGCGCAATTCATCGAGCATCCGGTGGCGAGGAGCGCGGATGCCGACCGTTTCGCCCAAGCCCTCGACGCGGTTCGTGCAACGCTCGGAGAGACGCATAGCCTGGACAGCGTCGCCGAGGCCGCCGGCCTGACCCGGCGCACCTTCACCCGCCGCTTTCAAAAATCGATCGGCACCAGTTTCGGCGAATGGCTGACCGGCCAGCGGGTCGAACTGGCGCAGCGGCTGCTGGAAGCCACGGAGAAACCGATGGATATCGTGGCGTTCGAGGCCGGCTTCGGCAGCGCCACCTCGCTGCGCCAGCATTTCGCCGCTCGGCTCAGGACATCACCGGCGCAATACCGGCGCGAATTTTCCAGGCGGGCCGATCAGAGGGACGAACGTATGGCGCTGTCCTTCTGAGACAGAACGCCGAGGGCGCCGCATCGCGTGGCGCCCTCGGAATTTTCCAGTTTCTAACTCAGGCAACGTCTTGCGGCGAAGGCGCACGCTTGCGGCCGGTGAGCATGGCGCGAACCAGATTCTCATGATGACGAACGCTGGCCAGCAGCACGCCGCCGACATGAAGTCCGACCAGCACGAGAATTCCATTGCCCAGGATCTTGTGCGTGTCCTCCACCCAGGCCACGCCCCACCAGGCGTCGGTGGTCTGCATCCAGCCGGTAAGCGCAATTCCCGCTACGCAAGCCAGAAGTGCCAGCACCATGGCGCCTCCAGCCGGATTATGGCCGAGATGACGCCTCTCGCGGCCCTTTGCCACGTCGGCGAGATACAGGCTGACGGTTTGCGGTCCGCGCACGAATTGACGAAAGCGCGTATACCCCGAACCCGCAAGCCCGGCGATCAGCCTTGAGGCAATCAGAACCCCAGCGCCATAGCCGGCCAGTTCATGCACCTTCATGATCTCTCCGGAGGAAAGCCAAGCCACCGCAACGCACAGGACCAAGGACCAGTGAAAGAGGCGGACATAGGGGCTCCACACCCTGATCAGGTTTTCTCGTGTCGAATCGACCGAGGCTTCTCGTGTCGAATCGACCGAGACTTGTCGTGTCGAAAAGGTGGCGTTCATGGCGGTCAGCCGTCGTCGGAATCGGCGCCGACCGACTCGAGCGTCTTGGGATTGAAGACGGCTTCCAGCTTCTTGCCCTTGGCGTCGAGCGCCTTGGCTTCATAGCAGCCGTTTTCCGTCTTGATGCTGCGAACCTTCCAGCCTTCGCTTTCAAGCTTCTTTTGCAGCGCCTCGCGCGGCTGCCACTGGTCGGTCGGCACATCACACTTGTCGGCGGCAAAGGCCGGCCCGGCAAGAGCCATCACCAGCGCGGTCAAGGTCAAGGTCTTCATCTTCTTTTCTCCATCGGCCAATTCCGATGTCACGGACCCTGACCGTGAAACCTGACAGCTGCCTGAACACGCCCGGCGTCGCCCAAAAAGCCGCAGTTGGCTTTCATTCAGCTTCCTGTCAGCCTCATCCCGCATAGACGGGCGGGTTGCTGAACACGGAGGCGAAGTGCGCGTTCTGCTGATCGAGGACGACCCTGTACTGGGCGAAGCGGTGCGCGATCACGTTGCCGCCGACGGCCACGCGGTGGATTGGAGCAGGTCGCTTGGTGAAGCCGGCGATCACCTTCGCGTCGTCTCCTATGAACTTGTTCTCCTGGATCTTCATCTGCCGGATGGCAAGGGACTCCAATTCCTGAAGCTGCTGCGCCGCGAGAGCAACGACACGCCAGTCATCATCCTGACCGCCCGCGACCAGTTCTCCGATCGTATAGAGGGGCTGAACTCCGGAGCGGACGACTATCTGGTCAAGCCGTTTGATCTTGGCGAATTGTCCGCGCGCCTCGCCGCCGTCTCGCGCCGCTATGCGGGAAACCCCAATCCCTTGATCCGTTTCGGGTCAGTCGAGATCGACCAGGCCGCCCGCTGCGTCGTCGTCGAAGGCACGGAGGCCATGCTGACATCGCGCGAATGGGCGGTGCTGGAGCAATTCTTGCGTCGGCCCGGCATGACTGTCGGCAAGAACCAGATCGAGGACGCGCTCTATGCCTTCGGCGCGGAGATCGAAAGCAACACTGTCGAAGTCTATGTCAGTCGTCTGCGCAAGAAGATCGGGCGCGACGCCGTCACCACGGTAAGAGGGCTTGGCTACCGCCTGGCATCCTCATGAGACTGCTCAGCAGCCTTGCCGGTCGCCTCGTCGCCTCGCTGATCCTGGTCACGGTCGCCTTCGGCCTGGTCGCCGCCGGCACGGGAAGCATCACGCTGCATCGTGAAATCAACGAAGCCATGGACAGCTCGATGCAGGAAGCGGCGCGCCGGCTGCTGCCGCTGGTGATCGACGATCTTTTCGGACGCGAGGCGTCGCAATCGCCCCGCAGGCTGGCGGAGGCCGTTTCAGACGATGACGGCGGGCGTCTCATTTTCCAGGTGCGCGACGCCACCGGTCACGTTCTCATTCATTCTTACAACGCTCCGGCAGAGCCGCTCACGGCCGAGCTTGTTCAGGGTTTCTCGGAGGCATCGGGATGGCGCATCTACACAGAGCCCACGGTCAGCGGCACGGTTCTCATCCAGGTCGCCGAGCTTGATGCACGACGCAACGAGGAAACCCTCGAAGCCGCCACCGGCTTCCTGATACCAATGGTCATCTTGATCCCCTTGAGCGCACTTTTCGCATGGCTGACCCTGGCGCGTTTCCTGAGGCCTATCGAAACACTGCGCGGCGAGATCAGCGCCCGTCATGGCGACAATCTCGCTCCGATCCGAACCGAGGACTTGCCCTCAGAACTCGCCGCTATCGCCAAGTCGGTCAACAGCCTGATGCGGCGCCTGCACATGGCGCTTGATGCAGAAAAGGAATTCACAGCAAACGCCGCGCATGAATTGCGCACGCCGATTGCCGGCGCGCTGGCACAGACGGAGCGGCTGATTGCTGAAGCTCCGGACGAGGCGGCAAGAAAACGCCCGCGTCAGATCAAGGTGGCGTTGGGCGAGCTTGCCAGCCTGTCTGAAAAGCTGATGCAGTTGGCGCGCGCTGACGCCGGAGTGGCCGTTGCCGGCAACCCCGCCGACCTCGCCGCGGTCGCTGCACTGGTGGTGGAAGACTTCGAACAGCGCAGCGAAAACAAGGGCCGCCTTCGCCTCGAAACGCCTGACAAAGGCAAGGCGATGGCCGCGATCGACACGGATGCACTGGCCATCGTCCTGCGCAACCTCATCGAGAATGCCTTGCGGCATGGCACCGAAGGCGGAGCGGTGGTCGTGCACATAGACGAGGACGCCCGACTCAGCGTGGTCAGCCAAGGCCCGGTGGTTTCCGCGCCTGCTGGCCTGATCAGGCGGTTCGAACGCGGCGCAACACGTGCCGAGGGATCGGGCCTCGGCCTGGCGATCGTCAACCGGATCCTGCAACAGATCGATGCGTCACTGGCGCTGAATTCACCCGCATCAGGCCGACAAGACGGATTTGAAGCGACGATCCGGTTTCCCAAGGCATAGCATCAGCTGCGCCTGACCGCCCGTGCCGGATTGCCGACCACGGTGGTATTGTCGGGCACGTCGCGCGTCACCACCGCACCGGCGCCGACGATGGCGCCCTCGCCGATGCTGACGCCGCCAAGAATGATGGCACCGCCACCGATCCAGGCATTGGCACCGATCTCGACCGGCCTGGCGATCTCCAGTCCCGCTTGCCGCCCACTGGCCTCTTTGTGATGCTCGGCGCAGTAGATTTGCACATGGGGGCCGAGTAGCGTTCCCCTGCCGATGCGTATGCTTGCCGTGTCGAGGATGGTGCAGCCGGCATTGAGAAAGACGCCGTCGCCGAGAAAGATGTTGAAGCCATAGGCGCAGTGGAACGGCGCCTCGATGCGGGCGCCCTCACCGGCCTTGCCGAGCAACGCCTTCAGGCTTGGCCCGAGATTGCCGCGCTGCCGCGGCGGCAGGCAATTGTGCTCGAACACCGCGTCGCGCGTTGTCGCCCGCAACGCCTCGAGTTCATCGTCGAGGCACGTGTACCATTGGCCGGCCGCCATCTTTGCGCGCTCGCTTTCAGCCATGACGGTGTCTCCAGTTGACGTCTTTGCCAAAGCACAATTGCAATGGACGGGAAAGTGCCAATGCCTCTGCAACACCGGGCGCAAAAACCATTCCAATTTTCGAAGTCATGCGCTGGCCAAATGCCGGACCTATGCTAGCCTGCTCTTGCCGGAGAGATCGAGGGGATCAACAATGCTCTATATTCTCGCACTCCTGATCGGCGTCATTGCCGGTCTTCGCGCCATGACCGCGCCAGCCGCCGTCGCCTGGGGCGCCTGGCTCGGCTGGCTGCCGGTTGCCGGCACCTGGGCGAGCTTCATGAGCCATTGGGCGGCCGTCGGCATTTTCACCATCCTGGCCATCGTCGAACTGGTCACCGACCAATTGCCGTCGACGCCAAGCCGCAAGGTACCGCAGCAATTCGGCGCCCGCATTATTATGGGTGCCTTCGCCGGCGCGGTCATCGGCGCGACAGGCGGCGCCATGATCGGCGGCCTGATCGCAGGCGCCATCGGCGCGGTCATCGGCACGCTGGGCGGTGCCGAGGCGCGCGGCCGACTCGCCGCCGCCTTCGGCAAGGATCCGCCCGCCGCCTTCATCGAGGATGCGGTGGCGCTCATCGGCGGCCTCCTGATCGTGGCAGCGGTGGCATGACGGCCAAGACGTTCGACGCTATCGTCATCGGCGCCGGACAGGCCGGGCCGCCATTGGTAGGCCGGCTGACGGAAGCCGGCATGAGCGTGGCGCTGATCGAGCGCAAGCTGGTCGGGGGCACCTGCGTCAACACCGGCTGCATGCCGACCAAGACCATGGTTGCCAGTGCCTATGCCGCGCAGCTGGCGCGGCGTGCGGCCGACTATGGCGTCACGCTCGGCGGCCCCGTCGGCGTCGACTATGCCAGGATCAAGGCGCGCAAGGACAAGGTGACGATCGACGCCCGCAGCAATCTGGAGAGTTGGATCGGCGGAATGAAGGGCTGCACGCTCTACCGTGGCCATGCGCGTTTCGAATCCTCCAACACGGTGCGCGTCGGCAACGAGCTTCTGACCGCCGAAAAAATCTTCCTCAACACCGGCGGCCGCGCCTCGGTGCCGGATTTGCCCGGCATTCACGACATCGACTATCTGACCAATTCGTCGATGATCGATCTCGACGTGCTGCCGCGCCATCTCGTCGTCGTCGGCGGCAGCTATGTCTCGCTCGAATTCGCGCAGATGTTCCGCCGCTTCGGCAGCGAAGTCACCGTCATCGAGAAGAGCCCCCGCCTGACCGGCCGCGAGGACGAGGATGTCTCGGCCGCCATCCTGTCGATCCTCGAAAACGAAGACATTACAGTCCATGTCGGTGCCGACGACATCAGCTTCGCCAAGCAGGGCAAGGACATCGCGGTGACCTTCTCGGCCGGCAAACCGCCGGCGGTCGGATCGCATGTGCTGCTGGCTCTGGGTAGGACGCCCAACACCGACGACCTCGGCCTCGATAGAGCAGGCGTCGAGGTCGACCGGCGCGGCTTCGTCATTGTCGACGACCAGCTGCGCACCAGCGTGCCCGGTATCTGGGCGATGGGCGACTGCAACGGCAAGGGTGCCTTCACCCACACCTCCTACAACGACTACGAGATCGTCGCCGCCAACCTGCTCGACAACGATCCGCGCAAGGTCAGCGACCGCATCGAAGCTTATGCGCTCTACATCGACCCGCCGCTCGGCCGCTGCGGGATGACCGAGGCCGCGGTGAAGAAATCCGGCCGCCGCGCACTGATCGGCCAGCGGCCGATGACCCGCGTCGGTCGCGCTGTTGAAAAGGGCGAGACGCAAGGCTTCATGAAGATCCTGGTCGATGCAGACACCAGGGAAATCCTCGGCTGCTCGGTGCTCGGCCCCGGCGGCGACGAGGCGGTGCATTGCGTGCTTGACCTGATGTACGCCAAGGCGCCCGTCGACACGCTCGCGCGCGCCGTGCACATCCATCCCAATGTCTCGGAATTGCTGCCGACCATTGCCCAGGAGTTGAAGCCGCTGGTTTGAGAGCGCCTGCGGCAACCCATAAGGCCCTTCTTTTTCTGAATTGCTGGATGTGGCCGCACGCGTCTTCACCGCCTTCGGCCATGGCGCAACACTTGCCCTGCTGGCGGTCACCGTCGCTGAGGCTCCCGCAGAGTAACCTCTTGCGCCCATAGCGCGGCCGGCTGGACCAATCGACATCGGCACCCTCAAACGGGCATGTCTCATGCTCTTGATGGAGGACGTCATGCAGAAATCGATCGAGCGCATCGCCGGTGAAAGCGAGGGCGTTTCCTACGAATTCCCGCTGTTCCGCTTTGCGGGCGCGGACAAGGCTGCCCCTTCGGCCTATCTGCAGGCAGCTCTCCATGCCGGTGAATTGCCGGGCGTCGTCGCCATCGACGCGCTGATGCCGACGCTCAACAAGGCGGAGGCCGAGGGTCGCATCAAGGGCAACCTCACCATCGTGCCCTGGGCCAACCCGATCGGCCGGGCGCAGTATCATTTCGGCGAGCATCAAGGCCGCTTCCATCTGGGCACGCGCACCAATTTCAACCGCGGCTTTCCGCTGCTCGCCGCGCCAGACATAGCCCTCTTGCACGACACCGCACTTGGCACGGCCGACCAGCGGCTGAAGACCCGGCTGGTGCAACTGTCGCTTGGCCATGACATCGTGCTCGACCTGCACTGCGACGACGAAGGCCTCGCCTATCTCTACGTCCACACCAGCCTGTGGCCGGCAATGGCCGATTGTGCGGCCGCCATGGGCGTCGATGCGGTCGTGCTGTGGAGCGAGGACACCGATGGCACCTTCGAAGGCGCCTCGATCATGCCCTACCAAAACGTTCCCGATCATGTGGCCAAGCTCGGCCGCCGCGTCGCCACCACGGTCGAATATCGCGGCATCCTCGATGTCGACGGCTCCTTGGCCGCCTCCGACGCCGAAGGGCTATACCGGCTGCTGGTGGCGCGCGGCGTGATCGCCGATGCCACGCTGCCCGCGCCTGGCTCGTTCAAAGGGGTCGTCGCGCCGCTGGAGAACATCGACATGATGCCGGCGCCCCGAGCCGGTGCCGTGCTCTATGACGTGAAGCCCGGCGACCGTGTCGCCAAAGGCGCGCGCCTCGCCACCATCGTCCATGCACCAGGCGAAGCCGATGGCCGCACGGAGGTCTTCGCACCGCAAGACGGCGTCATCCTGACCCGCCGCTCGCGCCGCATCATCCGCGCCGGCGAAGATCTTCTGAAACTGGTCGGCGACAGGAAGAGCGCCGATGCCCGATCAGGGACGCTGGAGGACTGAGAAAACTTCGTCATTCTAGGGCGGAGCAAGGAGCGAAGCGACGCGGCGCAGACCCCAGGATCCTGTGTGTTGTTGCCATGCTATGGTTGAGGTGGGAAGGAGACCGAGAGGATCCTGGTCGTCCTTTCGAGGACAGGCCGT
>NZ_JAMYOR010000104.1:0-13347 GCF_040319965.1 Mesorhizobium sp. M0830
CCGCTTTTTCAGCGACCGCGCAATTTGTTCGAACACCGACTGCATGCCAGCAAACTGGCGAATGCCTCTTCTGTTCCAACCATTGCTGCACGAACGGTAGGTGGGGCCGCTGTCGTCCTCCGGACGGTGCCCGCAAGCGCGCGAAGAACAACATTTTTTCGCCCCAATGGCACTTCCGCCCGTCTCAAGCGTTAGAGAGTGTTCAACTAACGTTAGAGACAATGGATTATCGTCCAACCCTGTCACTGGCCTTAAGTCTGTTCCTGCTGGCGATAGGCGACGCGGGGCAAACGGCCTCGGCGCAAGCACCCTGCCTCGCCGACCACGACAAGCTGCTGACGGCCCTTAAGGCGAGCGTCAAGGCCAGCGGCGGGCCCGGCAATGGCGGCTTCGATACCAATGAATGGGCCGCAGTTGTGGCACGTGACGGAACGGTCTGCGCCATCGCTTTCAGCGGCCCCACCGCCGACGCGCAATGGCCCGGCAGCCGGCTGATCGCAGCCGAAAAGGCCAGCACGGCCAACGGGCTCAGCCTTCCCCAGATGGCATTGTCGACGGCAAATCTTTATGCGCCGGTCCAACCGGGCGGTCCGCTGTTTGGGCTGCAGGCCACCAATCCGGTCAACCAGGCGATCGCCTATACAGGCGACCCGTCGACGTTCGGCAGCGCCGGTGACCCGCTGATGGGAAAGCCCATCGGCGGGGTTGTCGTGTTTGGTGGCGGCCTGGCGCTGTATGATGGGAAGGGCATCGTCGGCGGACTGGGCGTCAGCGGCGATTCCTCCTGTGCCGACCACAATGTCGCCTGGCGCGTGCGCGCGGCCCTTGCGCTGGACAAAGTACCGGCCGGTGTCAATCCAAACCGCAAGGACGCCATCATCTACGATCTCGATCCCGGTGGAAAGAGCGCTTCGGGCTGGGGTCATCCATTATGCGCGGGAACCGAAGCCGACGTCGCCGCAGAGCTTGGTGCCGGCGTCGGCGGTTCGCTACACAAATGACGCAGCTTGCGTCGATGCGGGGCAAAACCGCTAAAGCGGGGAGAGCGATGCGGGCAACAGAACGCGGTTCCAGATTCAGTCTTGGTTTGGTGATGCTCGCAAGCCTCGCTTTGTTGGCAGGCGCGGCTGCCCAACCCGCGGCTGATACCGCGATAAGGCCGCCGCCTGCAGCCGCTCCGCCCGATGACGGCCAGTGGACGATGCCGGCAAAGAACTATGCCTCGACCCGCTACAGCGATCTGGCGGAGATTTCCGAAAGCAATGTCAAGAACCTGCAGGTGGCTTTCACCTTCTCGACCGGCGTAAACAAGGGCCAGGAGGCCGCGCCGCTCGTTGTCGGCAACACGATGTATATCGTGACCCCGTTTCCCAACATCGTCTACGCGCTCGACCTGTCCAAGCCAAGCGCACCGATGAAATGGAAATACGAGCCCAATCCGGAACCGGCGGCGCAGGGCGTCGCCTGCTGCGATGTCGTCAACCGGGGAGCAGCCTTCGCCGACGGGCGCATTTTCTTCAACACGCTCGATGGCCACACGATCGCACTGGACGCCGGCAGCGGCAAGCCGATCTGGAATACGCAGATCGGTAACATCAACATTGGCGAAACGATCACCATGGCGCCGCTGGTGGTAAAGGGCAAAGTGCTGGTCGGCAATTCCGGCGGCGAGATGGGCGTGCGCGGCTGGGTCAAGGCGCTCGACGCAGCCGACGGACATGTCGTCTGGACGGCCTACAGCACCGGCCCCGACAAGGACGTGCTGATCGGCCCGGATTTCAAGCCGCATTACGACACGGACAAGGGCAAGGACCTTGGCGTGACGACATGGCCGCCGGAAGCATGGAAGATCGGCGGCGGCAATATGTGGGGCTGGATCTCATACGATCCCGACCTAAACCTGTTCTTCCACGGCACCGGCAATCCCGGCCCCTGGAACCCCGACCTGCGGCCCGGCGACAACAAATGGACGGCCGGCATCTTCGCCCGCGACCCGGACACCGGGGCGGCGAAATGGTTCTATCAGTGGACGCCGCACGATCTGCACGACTACGATGGTATCAACGAGCAGGTTCTTCTGGACATGAACTGGCAGGGCCAGCCGCGCAAGGTGCTGGTGCGGCCGGAGCGCAATGGCTACGTCTATGTGCTGGATCGCACCACCGGCGAAGTCCTGTCGGCTCAGCCTTTCGGCCCAGTTAACTCCAGCAAGGGCGTGGATCTGAAGACCGGCCGACTCGTCGTAAATCCCGACAAGAAGACCGGCACTGGCAAGGTCGTGCGCGACATCTGTCCGACCGCGGCCGGCCTCAAGGATTGGCAACCGTCAGCATTCTCGCCGAGGACAGGCCTGCTCTACATCCCCCACAACAACCTTTGCATGGATGAAGAGGGCGTCGAGGTGAACTACATCGCCGGCACGCCCTATGTCGGCATGAACGTCCGTATGATCCCAGGGCCAGGCGGCAATCGGGGTGCATTCACTGCCTGGGATGTTGCCACCGCCAAGCCTGTATGGAACTTGAAGGAGAACTTTCCAGTATGGAGCGGTGCGGTGGTCACCGCCGGCGATGTCGTCTTCTACGGCACGATGGAAGGCTGGTTCAAGGCGGTCAGCGCCAGGACAGGGGAAATGCTTTGGAAGTTCAAGACGTCGTCCGGCATCATCGGCCAGCCGATCACCTACCGCGGTCCCGACGGGCGTCAATATGTGGCGATCCTGTCGGGGGTCGGCGGTTGGGCCGGTGCGATCGTGTCGGGCGACCTCGATCCACGCGACGCCACAGCCGCGCTCGGCTTCGCAAACGCCATGAAGGATTTGAAGGACGTGACGACGCCAGGAGGAACGCTCTATGTATTCCGCCTGCCCTGACGACTTCGACAGGCCCGTTGGGCGAAAAGCCGTCCGGCACATTGCCGCCGCGATCGGTGCGCTCGTCTTGTTTTCCGCCGCCGTAGTCGCTCATGCGCGCGAGTTGAGGGTATGTGCCGACCCCAACAACATGCCCTTCTCGAACGCCAGCGGCCAAGGTTTCGAGAATAAGATAGCGGAAATCGTGGCTGGCGAGCTTGGCGCCAAGCTTTCCTACGTTTGGTGGGCGCAGCGCCGCGGCTTTGTCCGCAATACGCTGAAGGCCGGGCTTTGCGACCTCGTCCCGGGCACTCCCGCCAACCTCGAAATGCTGCGCACCACCACACCCTACTACCGTTCCTCCTATGTATTCGTGATGCGCAAGGATGGCCCCGATATCACGTCCTTCGACGATCCGCGCCTGCGTGAGCTGCGCATTGGTGTGCAACTCATTGGCGATGACGGCGCCAACTCGCCTCCGGTCCAAGCGCTTGGCCGCCGTGGTATTGTCGGCCATCTGATCGGATACCCCGTCTATGGCGACTATTCAGCGCCAAACCCTCCGGCGCGCATCGTCGAAGCGGTGGCCAATGGCGAGGTTGACCTCGCCGTCGTCTGGGGGCCGCTCGCCGGCTACTTCGCCGCGAAGCAGAAGGTGTTGCTTAAGCTCACGCCAGTGACCCCCCGCATAGACGGGCCGATGCTGCCGATGATTTACGATATTTCGATGGGCGTCCGGCATGAGGACGCCGCGTTGCGTGACGAACTCGATGCCGCACTTGCTAAGCACAAGGCTGAGATCGATTCCATTCTGACTCAGTTTGGAGTGCCTCGTCTGGACGCAGGCGGGAGTCCGGTGCGATGAAACGGGGGCTCGTCGTGCTCCTGTCCGCTACGCTGGCGCTTGCGGCATGCCAACGGGAAGAGCGCGACACACGTCCGCAATCCGCGCTCGGCTCCGGCGAGCAGCCGGCCCCCGTCACCACGTTGGAGCCTGGCGGCGAGCGGCCCTCTCTAAGTGACAACAAGGCTGCCGCTTTCGAGGCCAACGCCTTTCACCTTAGCGAGGGCAAGCGCCTCTTCAGCTGGTTCAACTGCACCGGCTGCCATGCCAATGGCGGCGGCGGCATGGGACCGGCCCTGATGGACCAGAAATGGATTTATGGCAGTTCGATCGAGAGCATCCACGCCACCATCCGAGACGGGCGGCCGAACGGCATGCCAACATTCCGCGACAAGGTTCCCGACGACCAGATTTGGGAGCTTGCCGCCTTCGTCCGCTCGCTGGGCGGCAACGCGCCCTCCTCCGCCGCGCCTTCGCGCAACGATGATATGATGGTGCATCCGTCCGAGAACCGCCTGCCGGATGCCGCGACTTTGGGGAAGTCGCCGTGAGACGGCCCGTGTTTGCGGCGTTCGGCACGACCTGCGTGTTGCTTCTCCAGGGATGCTCCGGCTGGCAATCGGCACTCGACCCGAAGGGCCCCGCCGCCTCCGAATTGGCTTGGCTCATCTGGTTCTTCACCGGGCTCTGCGCGCTGATCTGGCTCCTGGTGATGATCGCCTTGGCAGCGCCACTTGCGATGCGATCGCGCACGCGCTCCGACCCGCTCGTGCTCGATCCAGGCGCCGAGCACCGCAAGGCGCGGGCGGTCTGGGCCGCGCTTGGCGCGACGACCGTGATCCTCGTCGGGCTCACTCTGTTAAGCTTCTTCGCCAACAGGACGCTCGCCGCCATCGGCTCGGACGCGGAGCTGACGATCCGGGTTACCGGACACCAATGGTGGTGGGAGGTACGCTACGAAAACGCCCAGCCGAGCCGCATCCTTACGACGGCCAATGAGATCCATATCCCCTCCGGCGAGCCGGTACGGATCATCGTGACCTCGACCGATGTGATCCACTCCTTCTGGGTGCCGAGCCTCGCCGGCAAGCTCGACCTCATCCCCGGCCATGAGAATGTCCTTGATCTCATGGCCGACAAGCCGGGCGTCTATCGCGGCCAATGCGCCGAGTTCTGCGGTCAGCAGCACGCCAATATGAGCACGTTGATCATCGCCGAGCCGCGGCCGGTCTTCGATGCCTGGTTGAATGACCAGCTTCGGTCCGCCGCTGCACCGGTAAGTGCTGAGGCCAGCGCCGGGGCGGAATTGTTCCTCAATCGTGCCTGCGTGATGTGTCACAAAATTGGCGGCACGGTTGCCGGCGGCACGGTTGCGCCCGATCTCACGCACATCGCGAGCCGGCAAACACTCGCCGCCGGAACGCTGACGATGAGCCGCGGCAATCTTGCCGCTTGGATCGCCGACCCGCAAGGCATCAAGCCGGGCGCCCACATGCCGGTGGTCGATCTCAATGGCGACGAACTCAATGCGATTGTCGCCTATCTGGAGGGGCTCAAATGAGCAGCTCCGATCTGACCAGCGAACGCGACCTGGTGCCGCAAGCAACCCCCAAGGGCGACCTTGCCCCAGAACGCGACGGGCCGCGCGATACCGGTCTGGACGATGCCACCCTGCATCGCTGGCTCGAACGGACCTGGCGAACGAAGCCGGGCATCATCGGCGCGCTGTCGAGCGTCGACCACAAGGTCGTCGCGCGGCGCTATCTCGTGACCGCTTTCGTCTTCCTGTGCCTGGGCGGGCTCAATGCAGTCGCCATGCGCATCCAGCTGTCGGGACCGCAACGCGGCCTGATCGGGCCGGATCTCTACAACCAGCTGTTCACCATGCACGGCGTGACCATGATGTTCCTGTTTGCCGTACCAATCGTGCAGGCCACTGGCATATATCTGGTGCCGCTGATGGTCGGCACGCGCAACATCGCCTTCCCTCGCCTGAATGCGTTCAGCTATTGGATCTACGTCTCGGGCGGGATTTTTGCCTGGGCGTCGTTCGCGCTCAGCATGGCGCCGGACGTCGGCTGGTTCGCCTATGTGCCGTTGTCGGGCCCCGAATTCGGACCCGGCAAGCGCGCAGATGTGTGGGCGCAGATGATCACCTACACCGAAGTGTCGTCCCTGGCCGTCGCCGTCGCGACCATCGTCACCGTGTTCAAGCAGCGGGCGCCAGGCATGTCGCTCGACAAGATCCCGCTCTACGTGTGGGCGATGCTGGTTACGTCCTTCGTCGTCGTCTTCGCCATGCCGGCGGTGATGATCACCTCGACATTCCTGATCCTCGACAGGCTCGTCGGTACCCACATCTTCAACCCGGCCGAGGGCGGCGATGCCTTGTTGTTCCAGCATCTTTTCTGGTTCTTCGGCCATCCAGAGGTTTACATCATCTTCCTGCCGGCGACAGGAATGGTGTCGTCGATCATCTCCGCCTTCGCCAGACGCCCGGTCTTCGGGCATCTAGGACTTGTGCTGTCGCTGATCGCAGTCGGCTTTCTGTCGTTTGGCCTATGGGTCCACCACATGTTCGCGACCGGCCTGCCGAAGCTCGGCGCCAGCTTCTTCACCGCGTCGAGCATGCTGATCGCCATTCCCAACGGGCTGCAGATATTCTGCTGGCTGGCGACCTTGTCGGACGGCCGGCCGGTGATCCGGACGCCGCTGCTGTTCGTGTTCGGCTTCGTTTTTACGTTTGTCATCGGCGGTCTCACCGGCGTGATGGTAGCATCCGTGCCTTTGGACCTGCAGGTCCACGACACCTATTTCGTGGTCGCGCATTTCCATTATGTGCTGATCGGCGGATCGGTTTTTCCGCTGCTTGGCGCCGCCTATTTCTGGTTGCCCAAGCTCACCGGCCGCATGATGAGCGAGCGGCTTGGGCGCTGGCATTTTTGGATGGCGTTCATTGGCTTCAATGCGGCGTTCTTCCCCATGCATCTTGTCGGTCTCTGGGGCATGCCGCGACGGGTCTATACCTATCCGGCCGAGCTTGGCTGGGGAAACATCAACCTGTTCATCACCGCCGGCGCGGCGGTGTTCTTCCTGAGCTTCGTCCTGTTCACGTTCAACATGCTGCACGGCGCCTTGCGAGGCGCACCGGCGGGCAACAATCCCTGGGATGCCGGCACGCTGGAATGGGCGACGACGTCGCCGCCACCGAGCTACAACTTCGCCCGCATCCCCGTCGTCACCCACGCCGAGCCGCTGTGGGCCGAACGTGAGGCCTTGCCGGTCGCGACAGGCCTCCGCGTCGACGCGCGCGAACTTGTCATCTCGACGGTAGCCGAAGCGCGTCCCGACATTCGGGAGAAATCGGCCACGCCATCGATCTGGCCGCTGTTTGCGGCCATCGCTGTGGGCGCGACCTTCCTTTATTCGATCTTTACGCCCTGGGCCGTGGTCTGGGGCGCCTTGCCGATTGCTATCACGCTGATCGGCTGGTTCTGGCCAAAAGGCGATCCGGAGGACGAGGAATGAAACAGCGTCCCGCCGCCGATCTTTCCGCCCTGCCCACCTATGGAATTGGTCCGCGCAGCCCCACATGGTGGGGCACGCTCGGCTTCATGGCACTGGAAGGCACCGGCTTCGCGCTCGCCGCAGGTGCCTATCTCTACCTGGCGCTGTCGTGGCCGCAATGGCCACTCGGCGCGCCGCGGCCGAACCATTGGCCCGGAACCATCGTGACGCTGCTGTTGATTGTCAGCTTGGTGCCAAACCACATGCTCAACCGCTATGCTGAGCAATGCGCGATCATGCCTGTGCGGATCGGCCTCGTTGTCATGTCGCTGCTCGGGATTGCGCCGCTCGTCGTACGCTGGTTCGAGTTTCCGGCGTTGAACATCTACTGGGACACCAACGCCTACGGTTCGATGCTGTGGGTGCTGCTTGGGCTGCACACGACGCATCTGATCACCGACGTTGGCGACACCATTGTGCTGACGGTGCTGATGTTCACGCGTCACGGTAACAGCGGCCGTCGCTTCGGCGATGTTGGCGATAATGTCTTCTATTGGGATTTCGTGGTCGCCAGCTGGATCCCGATCTATCTCCTGATCTACTGGACCCCGAGGCTCGGCTGAGATGCGTGCGGTTGTGTTGGGCACTTCTTGGGGCGGACTTCTTTCAGGGCCACTGGCCTGGGCGGTATCGACGCAACTGAATTATTCGCTTGTGCATTGGCAATGCAATCGCCAGGTGCCGATCGTGCTGCCCATCGCTTTGGCGCTGGCGCTGTTTTCTCTGCTCGGCGGTGCTTTGTCATGGCGGGCAAAGCGGCTGGGCGGTGCCGCGTTCAAACCAGAACGCACGCGAGGGACAGAACAGTTCGTTGCCAACCTTGGCATGTTGTCCGCACTGCTGTTTGCCTTGGTGATCATAATGCAAGGCAGCGCCGCGCTCATCCTCGACTGGTGCGTGCGATGAGCTTCGACGCCTTCTTCTCCACTTCGATCTCCTACGGCCCCGGTTCGCAAGAGGCGGGATGGACGCTGGCGCTGCCCATCACTTTGCCGCTTGCGGCAGTCGCGCTGATCTATGCGGGCGGAGCGCTGCGACTCTGGCGGCGGAGCGACCGCGGCCGCTTTTTGCGAGTGCGCCAGGCGCTGTTGTTCGCAGCCGGGTGGATCGCGCTGGCGGCAGCGCTGGTCAGCCCGATCCACGCCTTGGGCGAGCGCGTGTTCACCGCGCATATGATCGAACATGAATTGCTGATGGCCGTTGCGGCGCCATTGCTGGTCGCTTCTTTACCGGCGGCGGCAATGATGTGGGCGCTGCCGGTATCGCTGCGACGGCCATTTGGCCATGCCGGGCATGCAAGTGTGGTTCAGGCGGCCTGGGCAGCGATAAGCCGCCCCCTAGCCGCCACTCTGCTCCACGGCGTGGCCATTTGGCTGTGGCACGTTCCAGCGCTGTTCCACGCGGCGCTCGAGCGCGGCTTTTTTCACTATGCCCAGCATGCAAGCTTTCTCGGTACCGGATTGTTGTTCTGGTGGGCGCTGCTGCCGCGGCACGGCCGAGAACAGGCCTATGGCAGCGCGGTCATGCATCTCTTTTTAACCTCCCTGCACACAGGGCTGCTCGGTGTTCTGCTCCTGGTATCGCCGCGGCTCTGGTACCCTGCAAACGCTACCGGCGCTGAGATTTGGGGCCTCAGCCCGCTCGAAGACCAGCAACTCGCGGGGCTTATAATGTGGGTGCCGGCCGGGCTGGTCTATGGCGGTGCGGCGTTGCTGCTGGCAGGACTGTGGATTCGTTCAAGCGGGCAAAGAGCCGGCCGGGAGGCATCCCATGCCCTTAACGCCGGTTAGAATGATGCTGCTGACGGTCGGCGCGGCTGCGGCCGGAGCCATGCTCGGCTTGACGGTGGCATCGCCCGGTTCACGGACGGAAGGCGCCGATGGGGGTGGGCACGAGCAATCGGGAAAGACCAACCGGATCTGTGTTGCGGCAATGTTCCTTATATTGCCAGTGATACTGGCATCGTTTGCCTGGTGGCAGCAGCAACGTACCGAGAGGGCCGAACACGAGGCGAACGAAGCGACCGGTGGCATCGCCACGCGGGCTGTACCGATCATGTCGGCGAACGGTTGCGCCGGTTGCCACACGATCAGCGGTGTGCCCGGCGCGCAAGGCCTGGTCGGGCCGCGCCTGGACGCCAGTCTGGCCGCTCGCGTCTATATCGGCGGCATCCTGTCCAACAATCCGGAAAACATGATCCGGTGGATTCGCGCGGCAAGAGACGTCAACCCGCGCACGGCAATGCCCTCGACCGGCATTTCCGAACAGGAGGCGCGGGACGTGGCCGCCTATCTCTACGCGCTTAAATGAAGGTCATTGATCGCCGCGCCGGGACCACAGGCCGCGTCCTGGATCATAGCCGACAACTGCCGCGAGGAAAAACACCAAAAGGCAGGCCAGCACGACCAGGAAGGAGATCGGGGTGAAGCGCAGATAAAGCGCGAAGCGGATCAGTTCGACCGCGTGGCTGAACGGATTGAGCATTGCCACGGTCGCAAGCACCGGGCCGGCCTCGGCGAGCCGCCAAAGCGGATAAAGCGCCGTCGAGGCGAAGAACATGGGAAAAATGACAAAGTTCATCACCCCGGCGAAATTTTCCATCTGCGTGGAGAGTGACGACACAAGCAGGCCGAAAGCCCCCAGCATGAGCCCCGAAAGGACAAGCGCTGGCAACACGGCGAGATAACCGAGCATCGGCGGACGCACATCCCAGTAGCGCGCGACAACCAGGAACAGATAGACAAGCGGCAGGCCGACCACGACGCTGGCAAGCAGCCGGGCACCGAGCAGATACCAACGCGGTAACGGCGCGGTCAGCAACAGGCGCATGCTGCCCATCTCGCGGTCGTAGACCATCGCCAGCGAACTTGCCATGGCGTGAAACAGAAGCATCATCGCGGCGAGCCCGGGCACGACATAAACTTCGTAGAGGACATAGGTCTGATAAGGCGGCGTTGTCGACAAGCCAAGCACGGACCGGAACCCGGCGGCGAAAATGGCAAGCCAGACCAGCGGCCGGACAATCGCCGAAACCAATCGGCCGCGCTGCCGAAGGGTACGTAGCAGCTCCCTATGGAAGATGCCGTTGAGCGCTCGCAGCGCGTGGCGCCTTTTCATGCCGCAGCCGTGAGCTTCGCGAAGGCATCGGTCATGCTGGCGACGCCAAGCTCGGCCTCGATGCGGTCGGCGCCGCCCGCCCATTGCACGCGGCCAGCATGGAGCACGACGACATCGTCCTCAGGCGTCACCTCTTCCAGGAAATGTGTGGCCCAAAGCGCGGCTATGCCGCGCTCGCGGCATAGCCCATGCACATGGTGAGCGAGTGCCTGACGGCCCGGAACATCGAGCCCCGTGGTTGGTTCGTCGAGCAGGAGAATGCGCGGGCGGTGCATCAAAGCACGGGCGATTTCGACGCGCCGCCGCTGGCCGCCAGACAAAGATCGGACGGGATCATGAAGCCTGTCGAGAACCGCGAGACGGCCGAGCTCCTCGCGCATCCGGGCTTCCGCTACTTCGGCGGCAAGCCCATGCAAGGCAGCGTGATAGCGCAGATTCTCCGCGGTCGTGAGATCGAGATCGAGGGTCTGCTGCTGGAATACGACTCCCATCGCGGCCAGTGCGGCCGCAGGATCGGTGCGCATCGCGTGACCGAATACCTGCACCGATCCGAAGCGGGCATGATAGAGACCTGTGACGAGCGAGAACAACGTTGTCTTGCCGGCTCCGTTGCGGCCGAGCAGGATGCAGACCCTACCCTGCGCAACCGAAAAGGAGACGGCGTCCAGAACTCGCCGCTGCTTGAAGCTGTGACTGACACTGTCGAGCGACAAAGCGTTCATGGCCCAACCACGACGCCCCACGGGCCGCGCCCGACGGGCAGTGACTTGAGCACTTCGTCGTTTTCCAGGTCGATGAAGGAAATGTCGCCGGAATTGCCGTTGGCACTGATCAGATGTTTTTGATCGTCCGACAGTGCGACATGCCAAGGTCGCTGGCCCACAAGATAGAGCCGACGCACCGCCAGCGTCCCGGTATCGACTTCGGCGACGCGGTTTGCTGGCCCAAGCGCGACATAGGCAGTGCCGCCGTTGCGGGACATCTCGATGCCTACGGCTTGGACGCCTTCACGGCGAATGCCTTGCACCTCAAACTGGACCTTGCCGGTCTGTGCACGCGTTAGGGTGTCGAACACCGTTACCGTGCCGCGAATTTCGGAAGACACCCACAAGCGCTTCCCGTCCGGAGAGAAAGCGGCTGCCCGCGGCCGTGTGTCGACCAGCAGATTGTCAACCAGTTCGAGGCTGCCCGCGTCGATGAGGTGCACCATGCTTGACGTCTCCGAGGTGCAGGCGACGTAACGGCCGTCGGGACTGACTGCCATGCCCTCTGGCTCGACGCCGACATCGACCGTACCGATCACCTGGGCGGCCGCGATGTCGACCACGGATACGAGGTTGTCGTTCTCATTCGCGACGAACAGCCGCTTGCCGTCGGGATGAACCACGAAGAATTCCGGATCGGCGCCTGTGGGCAGTTGGCCGACAATTTGCCGCTTGGCGAGGTCCACGACATCGATGCGGTTGTCGTCACCTTCAGCGACAAAAAGTATCTTCTTGTCGGCCGAGAGTGCCAGTCCGCGTGGCCGGCGCCCGACATCGATCGTCGCCGACAGCGTCATGGTTGCACCATCGATGACGGCCACTGTGTTGTCCTGCTCGTTTGAGACATAGATGGTTTCGGCGGCGGCAGGTCCGGCCAAAGCGGACAACAGCAGCGGGACCACAATCACGATTAGGACTTGCATGTGCTCTCCTCCAGGTCGATGCCCAGAGTATCAAGCGGCGTGCGTTGGTGCAGGAAGCCAGGCTGAGGCGAGCTGGAAACCAGCAACCGCGATCCAGCGATGAGTATGGGCTGGCGCATCTGGCCGTCCCAGGCACGGAAGCTGAGTCCCTGCCCCTTGAACCCGGCGAGAAGAAACTCACTGCCTCGGATGTAGACACTGATCGCTGCCGGATCGACGCTGTTCAGCCGCGTCGCGGCCTCCCCGACGCTCCGCACTGCCAGCCAGGCGGCGTAATCGCTCGACATCATCCAGCGTCCGGCCTGTCGCCTGAACCGCTCCTGCAGTTGCGTCGCACCCCACTCCTGATTAACGGCGCTCCAGCCGGTCGCCACCAGCCCTTGCGTGCCCACGACGGGCCGAGGCAATGCTGTGCGGCCCTCGAGATAGGCGCCGAACTCGTCGGCCTCGTCGGCGACGACGAGAACGTCGTAGTCGGCGACCTGGGTTGCGGCCGGTATTTCCGTTTGCAGGGTGACATGCCCTGTGTCGGCTCGGCCGTTTGCTGGTCGGAAGATCCACGCTTGGTCGACGGAGATTTCCGCGCCGAAACGCGCCGCTGCGCGCCGGAAGGCGGCAGCCATGGCCTGGTCTTCCGGATGCGGACCGACAAGCAGGAACCAGTGCCGCCAGCCCTTCCAGGCGAGATATTGCGCCAGCCCATCGGCCAGCATGGCGCGGCTTGGAATAGTGTGCAGCAGGTTTTTCCTGCATGCCTCCTGACGCAATGAGTCATCGCTGGCGCGGCTGTTGAACAGGAGCATCCGCTCGGCGCCCGTGGCCGCAAGCGCTTGCGTCAGCGGCCCCGCGTCGAGATCGGCAACGACAAAGGTGATCCCCTCGCCAGCAAACTGTCGTATCGCGTCCTGCGGCGGCTCGCCGGGTTTCAGCGATCGCTCCACCAGCCGGAAGCGCTGTCCCAGAAAGCGGCCCGTGCTATCGTCATCGGCGATGCCGAGACGGGCGCCTTGCACCCCATCATCGGCGGCGAAATGGTCCAGCGGCCCAAGCGGCATGGGCGGACTGCGCGTCTGGCCGAGATAGCCAATCGCTATCGGCTGAGGCTCGGCGGAGCCTGGAACGACAAACAACAACAGAGCAAGAAGCGCGGTGACCAACCTCTCTGCGCGGGGGCCCCCCGGGCGCCCGCCCACAGGGGGGTGGAAACCCCCAAAAATATTAAATTTTGGTTAAAAAAAATACCCCGCCCCCCCACCCTCTAGGATAAGGGTTTTGCGGCGT
>NZ_JAMYOR010000105.1:0-12512 GCF_040319965.1 Mesorhizobium sp. M0830
CGAGGCGCGGATGGCGTCGGTATGGCCACTCGGAGTTGGCATTTCTTGAGCTCCTCTCTGTCCAAGTCAGATACCCACCAAACGGCCAGTCGGCGCTGGTGTTCCCAAAAAAACTGCTGGTGCTCTGTGGTCCGGGATTGACGGAGTGGCCGTCGCACAGCACGTCGTTACACGGCCGCGAAAACTCCACTCGCATTGTTGCACATCGCCGGCTCGCTAAGGGAACCGATGGCCGCGATAACGCCTGCCGATAACGGAATTCCCGGTCCTTGGTTCGAACGGTAGCGAAAGGCGACGAGGGTACCCTCACCGCCTCTGCTCCGGAAAAAGGCGCGTCGGAATTAACTCACGGATCATTGGAAAGTGGAGAACATCGACGTGAAACATCGAATTCATTCGCCCGTCTGCGAACCTTTTCAAGCATCATGACGTCATACGGAACACGGTTCTGGGCGCTAGGGTTCAGCCGTAGTGCAACATTGCAACACGCGACCAGTTCGGCCGAGGTGCTTGAATCGCCGCTGGCGAACAACCTCACTTCGTGGCCCTGTCGAACCAGCTCTTCCGTCAGGAAACGATACGCTCAGTCCCTCCATAAAGCCTCGGCGGTACCGACTCGATCAGAGGTGCGATCTGGGCTATCTTCATCTGCGGAATACCTGAAAGCGGAAGTCAGCCTTAAACCAACCGGCGATGGCACGACCCTCCTTCACCTATTCACATCACCGCCAACTTTCGGATTGCTGATTTGTCCGGGAACAATCGCTGCGCCGCGACGCGGCCCCGAACAACGACAAGGGACGGACATCGGCGCGAGCCGTGACGTCTCGGCTGAACAGGCCCGGCACAGCCGAACACGTGCATAGATACACCGGACAGGGCCATGGCCGTCTCCAAGTGAGCAGCAGGCGTCGATCGGGTCGTGCTGTGGAATCTTGTCGCCATGAGCGATGAACCGAGGTGACTTGCCGAAGGAACAGCGGTCCCGCGTGCGTCAGCGCGGATCGAAAATCACGTCTGCGAGTGCGACGCGGCGTGAAGCGTACGCTTTGCCAGACCAAAACAGCCATCGCCTTGGTTTTGCTTGGAACACCAAGAGCACGGCGACGGCATTTGCACGCGGCAGGGGAACCGGCCTAGACGCTCCACGTTTCGATTAATCGAAGTTCACCGGTAGGAATTCTGCGATGGCGGAGAATTTATCTCGCGACGATGAACAGCGCGGCACCAGAAAAGTCCTCAAGTGGGGTGTCGTGATCGCCACCGTGCTTTTTATCGTGCTGCTGGCGATATTCGTCCTCGGCCCGCGTGCGTAGGCCTTCGAGCGGGTCTGCGAGCATGTCGGTTGCGGCAAGCGCGCGCCTTTTGGCTTCCCTCCCTTGGCCAAGGCAACCCTGCCCCACCGAAAACGATCGCCAGCTTTGAAGTAGCAGCGCTGGAGGAGAACCGCTCGATGGCGACAAGAATGTGGTCCAACAACGCCCGCCGCCCCATTCACGGCAGCGACGGGCCGCCCCAGGATCAAGGGACTTGCAGGAGCGTTGGGGCCCCTGCCGTCAAGGAAACTATCAGGAATGTTCCGGATCTGGCCAGGCGAAGATCAGACTGGCTTTGACGCTGGCCTCCCTTTGTACGATTCGTACCCAGCCTTGCATGGCCGATTCACCATTCATATAAATTCGCAATGTCCTCATGTTGCGGGGAGGCAATGCGATGGATAGCGAGATACTCAACGGCAAAGGTCGTCCTTGCATCGAAGTGATTGAAGCCTGCGGCGAATGGTTCGTCCGTGTGGTCGAGGAAGATCAGGAACGGACCCAATCATTCGAACTGGAATCGGTCGCTCTCGCCTTCGCTGAAGGCCAGCGGATACGCCTGCATCTAGACAAGTTTGCCCGGCTGTAGGCGCGACCGACCAGCGCATGACCGGCGGGCTAGTTCGTCGCAGACAGTTCGTCGGTCAGGCTCGGCGCCGTGTTGGCATACCCTCTGTCAAAAAGGGCGTCGGGCCCCATGGCCGGACGGCGCGCTCGGGGCGCAAAATCTGAAACCAGTTGGATTTGCGCTAAATTACCGCTAGCTAATCTGATCACTTAAGATCATACTGCCGGCAATGATGGATGGCAGGCTACCGTCCACCCCCGCCCAACGGCCTGCCACTTGCCGGCGACGCCTTCCCCCAAGACGAGCGCCGGCTTTTCATTTCCCTGTATCGCTGCGGGTCGCCTTCATCGCCTCGTCTGCAAGATCGCTGATGACCACAGGGTCGTCGGTGATGGCGTTTGGACGATGTCCTGCTGTCCATTCGTCGAGAAAGTTGTCTCCGCGCGTGCTCATCGACGCGTCTTCTAGGGCTAAGTTCCTTCCCCAAAATCCTGCACCGTCGAATGAGCGAAGCTTATGCTCGCCGCGCTGGATCTTCAGGTGTGCGGTGATGCCGGGCTTGACCCATTCCACCTCCTGGGTGACCTCCGCCGCGGGAATGCCAACCGGCAGCCCCGCCTTGGCCTTCTGCACATGTTTCCATAGCCGGTCCTTGATTGCGTCGGTCGCGGCGATCACAGCCTTGCCAACATACTCCGTCCTGTGCAAACAGCCCTCGGTCACTTGCCGGCCTGTCGCTTGACGCCAATCAAATCAAGCTCGCAGGTGTGCCAGCATTTGATTTTCAGCTGTCCTTGGCGCCGCTGCGGTAGGAGCTTTCCCGTCGCTTCGACACCATGACCCTGAGGCCGATTTTCTCGGCCGCCTCGAAGAACTCTGCACCGCCGCCTTCGACACCTGACTGTACTGAATGATGCGTTGCGCCGGTTTGATCCAGTCCCACAGGACCGCCTTGCGCTCGATCGCCGGCCGCTGGCGCAATTGCACGCTATCGAGCTGAACGGGCAACTCCCATCGAGGGCGCCGGCCATCTTCAACTTCAGCCTATTCTCTGCTCACAGCCCGCCTCTCGACAGATGGCAACAGACATGCGTAGGCACATGGGAGGTGCGTGGCCGAACGCCATCAGCCCACCGATGGTTGGAGCCGGTGCTTTGATCCAGGGTGAGCCATTTTGGCACAACCCGAACATTCGGGTTAAACAGAGACATAGCCGTCAGCCGTCAATGGTCACGGCTATCTTGGAATTGCGCCCCAATTTTTATTGATCAGAGGCAGGACCAAAGTCTTATACTATCAGCGCAAAGGTCTGACGGAACCGCATTGGTTCTGGCAACGATCCCTGGATGTTCTGCAATTTTAGCCGATACTTTCTTAGCGAACCTGCGGTGAGCAAGTATACTTTAGGCAAAAAGTAATAAGCGATGAGGCGGCATATGCGAGCGGTCCGTGGAGTTCCGCTCGTGGGGGGCGGGTTCGCAACCATCTGGACGTTACCGAGCAGCGGCGCAATCAGGAGTTGATTGCGCATGTGGCTCACCACGACCATCTGACGGATCTTCCCAATCGCGCATTGTTGGCACGTCATCGCCAAGACGAAGCGCAGCGGCACGATAGCCGTCCTTTGCCTGGACCTCGATCGTTCCCAACCCGTCAAGATATGTTTGGGCACCAGATGGGAAATGCGCTTCTAAGACAGGTCGCTGACCGATTGCGCGCGTCGGTTCGCGAGCACGACGCGGTCGCTGGTCTCGGCGGCGACGAGTTCGTCATTGTGCAGACTGATATTCATCGCGCGTCAGATGCTGCGGTCCTGGCAGGTCGTCTGGTGGCGGCAATGGAGGAGCCGTTCGAGGTCTGCGGACATATGGTGTCGATCGGCACCAGCATCGGGATTTCCGCGAGCAAATATGGCAGGCGACGCAGCTTTTATGCAAGCGAGGCAGATTGGCGCTCGTGGGTCAGGTTGAAATCTGACCGGATCACAACGCTTTCGCAGATCTCCTGTCCGGGGCCCATGCCACCACCAACCAACGAAAAGCCCCCAAGCGCTGTGGCGGCCCAACCAATTGGCGAAGTCAGTATTGAGCCAGAAAAAGCGGAAAGCCTGTCGTTCCCCGGCGCCTTTTAAAAGCGCCGGCGCCGCTTGGAAAGCGTCCGCAAAAGGTCCTCTTCGTCCCTCGTGCCGTCGTCAAAAACCTGGAAGATTTCCGTGGCTAAGGATTCTCGCTGTTCGCGGTCTTTCTTGGCTAAGCGACGTTCAAGGCATAGCCGATCAAACACCCGCTGGAGTTTGTCCAGATCAGCGGGCCAATAGACACCACTGTAAACCGAGAATGACATTGCCGCCGCCCTCGGACGCGGCTCCCTTACTATCGCACAAAACGGAAAGCAGACGAAGAAAATTGCGGAACCAATTCGTTGGCTATTAGTTGTTAGGGAGCGGTCGATCCCTATGGGTGGGTGTAGCCGCTTCCAAGTCAGCCCGTCGCTTACGCTCATTAGCTGCGACGGGCTTTCTATTACGAAGCTCTCCTACTTTCAGTTCGCCTAGCCGTGGAGGCGCGCATGTCGCAACTCCGTCGAGCCGGCCACATCTTAATAGGTGACCGTGACCACGACTGTATCCGTATAGACGCCGGCCGAGGGCGTCGTCTGCGGCGGCACGCGGCCATAGACGGTCAGGTTCTGTACCGCACCGCTGCCGGTCCCCGCCAAAGTGCTTCCCGGTGTCGCTGCGTCTCCCCAGGGCTGGGTTCGCGCAGCGTCCTTGTAAAGGCCATAGGTGACGGTTTCGGCGCCTTTCGACATCTTGCGCACTGTTGGCGGCGATGCCGTAGTGCCACCGCTCAAGGAGACGGTATAAGTGGCAGCCGGCGTGCAGGTGACCGATACCTGGCCGCTCGAGTCGATATCTGCGTCGAGAATTCCGACAGCACCGAAATCGACGTTGTGAGTGGCGACCAGACAGTTTGCCGCAACGGTGGCGGTCACGTTGAAACTTGGCCGCGAGATCGTGCCCGTTCCGGTGCCGCAGGAACTGGACGTGGTGTATCGGTATCGGAATTCAACATTGCTGCCGGAGAAAGCGGAGAGATAGCTTCCAGGGGGCGCTGTCGGTTGGCTGCCAAGAACGGCGCCGTATATGGTTGCGGTCCCGGTGCCGGTTCCCAATGCGTTCAGCGTCAGGGCAAGTGCGGGCGCACGAGCCGGGAATGCCCAGGAGTAGGTGCCCCAAACGACGCTACGGGCCGAATCGGAATAGAGCTGATAATTGAGGACGTTCGATCCACTGAGCATTTGGCGCGCGGCCGCCGTCGCACCGCCGCTGCCCGCGCCCAGATTGGGACAAATCAGGATACGTGCCAACGGCGTGCCGCTGCAGGTGACGCTCATGGTCCCGGTTGAATTCGTTTGCGCGCCGGAAAGTGTGTCGATGAAACCGAAACTCTGGTCCGACACACCAAAGCTGCAGCTTTGCGACCAGGCGGTGCCGGGCAGCAGCATTACCACTGCGACGACGAGATTCCGGAAGTTGGACAGTTTCACGAACACACTGCGTTCCTGATCACGACCTGCTGGCCAGTTGCTGGTTTGAAAGTGAATTCGGCGCGGCACGTGCTGCCGTCAGCCCGCTCGACGACAACTGCGTTGTGAGAAGCAAGCCCGCGAACGTATGCCTCACCGTCATAGCCGATCACAAATTCCTCGGTGGCGCCGTCCAGCTTGCCTTTCAGACCTGCCTGACGACGCCGTGCTCGAGGCTCTGAGCGCGCTGCGCCGGCGGCCAGCGTTGGTCGACCGGTTGGGCTATCAGTCGACTTGCGGGCTTAATCGCGACAGGCAGGCGGCCGCCGCCTTGCTCGCCCGGACAGCCAATCTTCAGCGCATGGAATGGCAAATGGTGATCTGCTGCTCGGGCGCGCAGAATGCGATGGCGATCGCGCTAACGGCGCTCTGCGCACCAGGCGATCCGGTCTTGTGCGAAGCCCTCGACCTTCCCCGGGGCGAAGGCGCTGGCTAGCCAGTTGGACCATCCTCTCCGCGGTGTGGAAATGGATGCCGAAGGCGCAACCCCGCAAGCGCTGGACAGGGCCGCGGCAGAAACCGGCGCGCGCCTGTTCTACACGTTGCCGACGCTGCAGAACCCGACTGCACGGACGATGGGACTTGAACGGCGCGCCGATATCGTCCGGGTGGCGCGCGCACGCGGGCTCTGGCTCATCGAGGATGATGTCTATGCGCCCTATGCGCGCCATCTCGACGTGCCGCCGCTCGCGGCGCTCGCGCCCGAGCGCACGATCTATGTCAGTTCCTTGTCGAAGATCGTCGCACCCGGGCTTCGTGCCGGGTTCCTCGTCGCGCCAACAGGCGAGGTGTTCGACCGCTGCGCGCGGGCGATGCGGGCGTTGATGCATTCGCCGGCGGGGATAAACAGTGGGGTAACGACGCAGTTGATCGAGAGCGGCCGCGCTGACGAGATTGCAAGCGCAGCCGTGGCCGAAACGCGTGTGCGGACGACGCGCGCGCTCGCGGTGCTTGGCGATTTGATCGACAAACCGCGATCGGACGCCAGCCTGCATGTGTGGCTGCCGATGCCGGAGATCAATGCTGAGCGTGCAGCCGCTCGCGCGTCTTACGCTGGCATCCGGCTCACTTCACCAGCGGCATACGCCGTCGCGAACGGCGCCGTGGAGAGCGGCCTGCGTCTATGTGTCGGCAGTGTGGCTAGTGGCCTGGTGCTCGAGCGCGCGCTGATTGTGCTCAGGGGCATTTTGATGGATGAGCACGCGGATCACGAGCACGGCGTAATCTGAGCTCGCCGCGTCGCCCTGAGCGGCGGCGAGCAACCGATGGAGGACCTTAAGGGAGAACTTGTGGAGCTGGATATGTCGCTCGGCCTCCTCGAGCCCCAGCTGCAATTGATTGTCGGGAAGCGTTTCAGCTCTTCGACCGAAGCGATGACGATGCAATTCCTTGATGATCTGGACCAGGCGGGCATTCTCGACGTTGCATGCCAGGACTATGGCCTTCAGCGCGTCCGGATCGTCGGGAAGCTAGTCAGGTCATCGCTATGACCGGCCCGCACAGCGGAATCCAGGCTGATTCACTTCGTCGCGGGTCAGCCTGCCTGGGCTGGAACGCGGGTCCGGCGCGCCTCGTGGACCCGCCGCCAGTCCAGCCCTTCCAATAGCGCCGACAGTAGCGCGGCTGCCGCATCATGCCTCATGCACTTGCGGCCAGCGGAACTCCCCATCCTCCCCAGAAGATCAGCTTGATTCGGTCAGTCCGCTTTGCCCGGAAGACGTACGGCCCCGCTGAAGGGATCGGCCCCCATCGTCTCTTGCACCCAGCGCAGCCAGCCCCTCCGCGCCCTTGCGGAAGTCGACCGGCTTCGTCGCCACCATGACCTTGACCGCACCCGTCGGCCCTGTCACGACGTCGCCTTCAGCGCGCGGGATACTTCGCCTGCTTCTTAAGCAAGCAGCACGCCCTCCTCAATGGCAGCGAGCCTGAAGCACCGCCGGGCCTCCTGAGGTGTTGCTCGATCACCCAGAGCGGCCCTGCAAACGTCCGTCGCAACCTTCCACTTAGGGCCACGTTTGGTCCACTTGAAAAGATGCGCGGAGGCAGCCTCGACGTTGTTCACATTGTAGGTCGTACCGGCGCTCTTGCCGCTGATAGCGACCGGCGGGTCGAACCAGTGAAGGTTCATCAGACTTCTGTGAGGTCGAAACACACGAATTGCCCATGGAGCGTGGCTCGGTCCATGATGGTCTCGACCAATTCACAGTCGGTCACTTGTAAATCGGGGTCAGCTTTGCGGACTGCGGCAACGGTGTCTCGGACTGAGACGATGCTGCCGACCGGGATGAAATGGATCGCCGCCTCGACCAGCTCCTTTGCGGTGGTCACGGGCTTCAGGACCGCATGAGATTTCATCGCACCCTCCCAGGTGGGAGAACCCAGCCGGCCATCTTATGGGTCACGAGACGAAGAAATCAATGTTCGGATTGTACCAAGTGATGGCCCGCATCCGAGATTAATCAGGGGGGTCGGCCGGTTCGTCTCGTCCTTTCTGATCAAGCAAAGCAAGGAGTGCCCCGATGGCGCCCGGAAGGTGCACCTCGACCTTCAAATCTAACGCCTTGTGGAGGTAATGACGGGTTTCATCGGACGCAATCATCCGCCGAACAGCGTTCGCGGCCGACATCTGCCCTGATCGATAGTGGTCGGCCATGATTGGGAACTACTCCACCCCTAGCGTCAAACTCGTTCAGCACATTATGGTTCCAATCAGAGATCACCTCGGGCGACCCTGCGCTTCCGATCAATGGCGTTCAGGATGTCCACCAGATCGTCGGCATACTCCATGTCGAGATCGACGGCTGGGTAGCCATCGAACACAGCCGGAAGCCCGGTGAACAAGTCGAACACCGTCCAGGTCTCGTCCGATTCTTGCCTGGCGTCGTACCGCAGGGATACCATAAGGAAACACTAATGTAGCTCGGGAATGTTTGGTAGAAATTTCAGAGCCCCACCGAGAGAGAGGCAACGCGGGTCGACCCCGTGCGCCCTTTCTCTTTCACCGAGGACCCGAGGGCAGCCGACCAGAGCTTTGACCGCTTTAGGAGACGCACGGCGAACCTCAACAGCAATTCATCGTTGACGCCTATGTCGAGACCGAGAGATGGAGACCGGGGAAGCCTTCGGGATCGAGGAGGTTGAGGCTGATGTTGTTGTGGCTGCGTTCAGCCAGCATGGACCGCAATGTGCTTCGGCAGCATGGGCTGACGCTGGCGACGTACCTCGAACACGTCGACAAGGCTGATTACCCGGCGCTCCGCAGGGCTGCGGCCAAGGGCGAATGGCACGTCTTCCACGGGCATGCCCAAACCATAGCAGCGGCCCGGAAGACCGGCATAGCCTTCGCCGACTGACCATCTTCCCTGCCCCCGATGCATTGCCCCAAGAGGTGTGTCGGGGGTCGGGCCTTCAAAACCGTCAGAGCACTCAGCGGTTTGACCGTGGGGCGGCTTCGAACCATCCGCTTCCCTCGGATACCCGAAAGGGCAGGCACTGACCTGTAAGATTTTGCCAACCGCACGTTTGAAGCCTATGCTTCCCAGATCGGCCGCCAGCGCTTCGGACGCAGCCGACAGTAAGAGGTACGTGCTCTTGCCCGTCAGGGAGAGAGCCATGCCCCAATCCCTTATTCGCAACCATGTATTGAAAGCCCTCTCCCAAGAGGATTTCGCGCGATTGCAGCCATCAATGCATCACGTCGAACTGGGCATCAAAGCCCAGCTTGAGGTCTCATATCAGCCGATCGAGCGTGTGTATTTTCCAGAGAAGGGCATCGCGTCAGTGGTTGCTACGATGACCGGTGGGCGGCAAAGCGAAGTCGGCATCGTCGGCCACGACGGCATGACAGGAGTTGCCGTTATTCTCGGCCAGGACAGGTCTCCCAACGAAACCTACATGCAGGTCGCAGGCTATGGCTGGATGCTCCCGGTTGAAAACCTTCGCTCCGCGATTGCAGAAAGCCAGACCCTTCGCGAGCCACTGCTTCGCTATGCCCACGCGTTCCTTGTCCAGTCGTCCCGGACGGCATTGGTCAACGGCCATTCGAAAATCGAGGAAAGGTTGGCCCGCTGGCTGCTAATGGTCCACGACCGCGCCGAAGGAGACAAGATCTACCTGACGCATGAATTTCTGGCGACAATGCTTGGTGCCCGGCGTCCCGGCGTTACCACCGCGCTCCAAATGCTCGAGTATCGGGGGCTGGTTCACGCCAGGCGCGGCGAGATCACGATTATCGACCGCGTTGGAATGATACAGCTCACACATGGTGCTTACGGCGAGGAGGAGCAAAGTCACTTCGTCCCTGCCTCCACCTGATTGTCCGAAATCAGACGAACCCTTGCGGGTTACGGAATTGCTGCCGTAAATCGTGTTGAGGGTTTCAGGGAGGTATTCTCGATGACCAGCAGTTTTCACACCGTCACGGTTGAAAGAGCCGCTGAAGCCTATGTTCTCTCAAGAGGCAAGGCCCACTTCCTCTCCATCGCACTGGCAATTCGCGCCATCCGAACACTCATGCCCGAATGCAAGGCTACCGACCTCGAATTGGAAGAGCTTCTGGCGGCGGCATCCATCATTCACGGTGTGCCCGTCGCCTTCGATGCAAAAACGGCCGAGGGTGCAGAACCACGGCTCCATTCGTAGGCCATATATGTCTGCGCTCACGCAGACGCCGACCTTCTCAGACGTGCGCTGGGCCGTTGTCTGTTATCTGATCGACAACATCGGCAGCCCAAGCATTTCGATATCGGAGGTTAGTCACACCGTGAGGAGAATGCTTCCGCTTTGCGAACTCACGGACTGGGAACTTCGCGATCTCATTGCACAAAGTGCGATCGATGCGGGATTTGCGATCGAAGTCGACCCGCAGGACCCAGCTGTCGAGGCATAGCCTCTGTCGAGCCGTAGTATCGTCGTAACGCTCGTCAATGGTGGACCGAGCTGCTTGCAGGAACGATTGTCGACATGACAGAACGTGACCGTCACAGGTGTCGCAGCGAAGACGTATCGCTTGCATGGTGCGGCTTCAGGAGGGGCTGGAGCGACACGAACTGCTTCGCTCCTCGAATCTGCCAAGAATAGCAATTCAGATATTGGCTGTCGCCAGGAAATGGCGGCAGCGAACCGCGCACGTGACATCAGTGCGCTGATTGTGATTGCACTTTCATTAGGAAATCCTAAAATCGAGGCGTGCTGAAATTGGCATTCGGGGAGAAGTGTCATGCCTAGAGTTTCAGATCTTTTCTTCAAGACTGCCATCGTGTGGCTGGTTTTGGGGATAGGCGCCGGTTTGCAGATGGCGATCTCTGGCGACCACGGTGCCTTTCCGGCCCATGCACATATCAATCTGCTCGGATGGGTCACAAGCGCGATATTCGGCGGCTACTACGCCCTTAACCCGGCAAAGGCGGCGCGGAGAATCGCAATGATTCACTACGGCCTGTATAATGTCGGGCTGGTGATCATGCTGCCAGCGCTGTATCTGATGCTACAAGGCGGCTATACGGCGATTGAGCCGATCGTGGCCGCCGGCTCGCTGATCGTCGCCGCTGCCGTGCTGGTGTTTGCCGTCGTGGTTTTCTCAGGCGCAAGCGTGCGTTTGCCATCTGATTTGTCGCCGGCCACACGCTGAATGGCGCAAGTCATTTTGGTCGAACCGCCCACGAGACATTAGCACGCAAAAGAAAAGGCGCCGCAAAGGCGCCTTCTCGAATCCAGGGTCGTCCGAAGCGGCACTCCTTGTTGAGAGCCGCCATTTCGACCAATCCGTGATCCTGCTGTGCGTGCGCTGGTATCTGGCCTACAATCGGAGCCTGCGCGATATGGAAGAGAGGATGGCCGATCGTGGCCTGAGGGTTGACCACTCCACCGTACATCGCTGGGTCATACGATTTTCTCCGCAACTGCTGGAGCGCTTCAACCGGCGCAAGCGTGCTGTCGGCAGCAAGTGGCACATGGACGAGACTTACATCAAGGTGCGTGGCCGTTGGATGTACCTCTATCGTGCCATCGACAGCGTCGGCGACGCGGTTGAGTTCTTCTTCAGCGAAAACCGTGATCTGCCAGCGGCAAAGTGCTTCCTCCGGAAGGCACTGGAGCGCCACGGCAAACCGGAGCGCATTGTCATCGACGGCAGCCAGACCAATCACGAGGCAATTATTTCCTGCGATGCTGAAAACCGTCTGCGGGATGGATCGCGACGCTCACTGAAACCGATCCGCATCCGCACGAGCAAGCACCTCAATAACCGGATAGAGCAGGATCACCGGCGCATCAAGCGCGGCAAGCACCGAGGTCATTCTTTCCGGTATCGCGATGGTTCACATGATGCGCAAACGACAGGCGAGGTTTGCCTACAATCCACGTCCCTCAATCGCCGAGCAGCTCGAGATCGTTGCTGCCTGAATAATATGCCAGAAGCCTCTCCTTGTGATTACAGTCAGCATTTGCGACAGTACCAATGGCCGTTGTCGCCCGCGTTTCAACGGTCGCAGGAGAGTGTCAGCGAGCTTTTTGAAGACTGGTGTTCATTAAAGCAGTGTGGACGATCACGGTGCACGGGCATATCTCCCATAGACGCTTTCAACCCTGCGGGCGCAAGTCTGTCACCGGCCGGTAGAAGATCACACGCACCGACGGAACAAGCTGGTTGAGGTAATCGAAATCCCGAACATTGCCGGTCAGAACCGTCGCGCCCAGCAGACCGGCCTGGTGAAAGATCAGCGCATTGTTGAGGAAGCGGCGTTCATGCCCCTCTCCTTTCGGCAGGCGGCTTAGCCGGAACAGCAGGCCGGCAAGCATGCCGGCGCGTCCCCAGGCGGTGGCGTCGGGTGCATGCAGCCGGTGCGCTGGAATGTCTTCGATCGTGTCCGCAACCATTTTCAGGACCGACTTCGTCGTGGGATGGCCCGGATCGAGCCGGCCGAACAAATGGCTGAGCTCGGCAAGGCAGACCGCAGAGTGCTGACAGAGCCGATAGGTCAAAAGGTCATCGACCACTTCAGGCGTGCGCCCCTGCAGGACATCCAGATAGACGCTCGTGT
>NZ_JAMYOR010000106.1:0-11189 GCF_040319965.1 Mesorhizobium sp. M0830
GGACGGTGACCATCAATCGGCCACACTCAACATCGGCCAGAACCTCAACTTCAAGGACGACGGCCCGAGCATTTCGACGACCGGCGCGGAGCCGACGCTGACCGTCGACGAGACCGTACTGGGGCCTGACGCCACGCAGAACTTTGTGGCCAACTTCAGCTCGGCCTACGGCGCCGACGGGGCCGGCACGATCACCTATGCGCTTAGCTTCAATGCCGGCGTAACCGGGCTGGTCGATACGCTAACCGGTGAGGCGGTCGTCCTCTCGCTCAATGGCCTCGTGCTTGAAGGCCGCACCGCCGGCACCAACGACCTCGTGTTCACGGTCTCCGTCAACGCCGCGGGCGACGTCACCCTCGATCAGATCCGGGCGGTGGTCCATCCGGACGCCAGCAACCCCGACGACAGCAAGACCCTGAACGCGGACAATCTGGTCGTGCTCACCGCGACCATCACCGACAAGGACGGTGACCACCAGTCGGCCGCCCTCAACATCGGCACAAACCTCATCTTCAAGGACGATGGCCCAACGATCACGGTGCCGTTCGACGGTGATGCATCAGGTGGTAGCAGCGATGGCACTCACGAGAGTCTGACCAACGCAGCCGGCGCATCTGCCAGCGGTGCTTTCGGGTACGACATCGGTGCGGACAGCCGCCCGGCTTCGTTCTACAACGCCACGCACTCCGACTTCGTCGACGCCAACGGTGCCCTTGACGGTATCCAGATCGCACTCACCGGCACGATCATCGGCGTGAACCTACCACCGAACGATCAACTCATCTCTCCGATCGTGACGCTCGCGTCGGAGACTTCCGACTCGGCGACGTTCAACTTCACCTTCGACTACGACAAGGACCCAGCGGTTGGCACCCAGACGGGCACGGCGGCCGGCACCCTGGTCTTCGACAAGGTTCACGACACTTACACCATCACCCTGACCGACCCGCTCGAAGGCTTCAGCTTCGACCTTATCCACACCAGTGAGCTGTTGTCCAAGCAGCCGACGAGCAACGTCGGCCACCCACTGATCGTTGTGGAAAAGTTGCAGGCGGATGACATTCACACGCAGGCTGACGAAGACTTCTACGTGCAGTTCACGGGCAATCTGATCAATAAAGCCAATCCGTTCAGCCTGACGATCGATGGCGAGGGGAAATCCATCGACAACTCGTTCAACACGCCAACCGGCACTCACGACATGGTGAGTAACGCCAATGAAACGTGGGTCTCTGCGACGCAGAGCACCAACGGCGTCGCCGGCGACACGATCCAGAAAGGCGAACTGCTCACCTTGCGGTTCTTCAACGACGACCCCCATATCAACTTCGAGACGCTGCAGACGGCGGCGAACTCGGCGACCGCCGCCACGATGGCCATCAAGTTCGACGGCATCGGCAACAGCGAGGATCTGATGCTGATCCTTGATTTGATCGACAAGAACGGCGCCGACAACATAGCCGGCAACACGGACGACAACTCGTCGATCACAAGGGCTGTATACGTGTCGAACTCCGACATCTTCAGGACGGGTCACGTCCCGTCCCCGTACAGCAGCCAATTCACGCTCGACAACAATGACGGCCTCCTGATCATCGAGCAGAACGACTACAACACGGGCACCGAAGACTACGTGATGCGGGGTGTCCAGATCATGCAGTCGGGCAACGGGATCACCGGCTCGGCGATCAACCTGGAAGGGAAGACCACGACCGACCTTGGCGGCGGCGGCAGCGATGCGACCACCAATCTGGTGAACTTCGATGCCGTCGACAACGACGTGCTGAAGATCACGGACATCGCCTTCAGCACGACTGTCACCCAGACGCCGTCAGCCAGCCTCGACTTCGCCTTCAAGGTGGCGGACGCGGACGGGGATACGACAGACTTCCAGCACATACTTGTCGACATCACCTGACACCCGGCCAACGGGGGCAGCCAATGCTGCCCCCGTGACCTGTTGCACAATATGTCATCCCGCTATCAGGGTGAATTCTGCAAAACCACGCCGACCTGGGATATAACTTTATGAAAACCAAGCAACAGCTCCCTGCCCTGCAGGTGGTGATGAAAGAGGCCAAACGCGCCATCCGGCCGCTTGTCTGGTTCAGCGGCGGCATCAACGTGCTGATGCTGACCGGGGCGTTCTATATGCTTCAGGTCTACCACCGCGTACTCGGCAGCCATAGCGTGGAGACGCTGGTGATGCTGTCGTTGATGGCGGCGACGGCGCTCGCGACGCTCGCGGGGTTGGAAGTTGTGCGCGGGCGTCTGTTGGCCAAGGTCGGGTCATGGATGAACGCACGGTTGGGCCCAGTAATCCTGACCGCATCGGTGGAATACGCCGCTTCTGCCCCAGGCCAGTTTAACGCGCGACCACTGCGCGACCTCGACCAGGTGCGGAATTTCTTGACCAGCCCGAGCATCTTCCCGATCCTCGACGCGCCTTGGGCGCCGATCTTCTTCGCCGCCATCTTTTTCATGCACCCTTGGCTGGGCTGGCTGGCTCTCTGTGGCGGGCTCGTGCTGTTCGCACTCGCTTTGCTGAACGAGTACATCAGCCGCAAACCGTTGACCGAGGCCGCAAGCGCTCAGTCGCGGGCCTACACACAGGCAGAAGCAGCGATCCGCAACGCCGAAGTCGTCCAGGCGATGGGCATGCTGAAGCCCCTGCTGGAGGGCTGGAAGGCGCATCAGGACGAGGCAAACAAAGGACAGGTTCTTGCCGCCAACCGAGGCGGCGTCATTGCGGCCATCGCTCGTTGCCACCGGCTGGCCCTGCAGATGGCCATCCTCGGCCTCGGCGCTTATCTGGTCCTTCGCAACGAGGCTTCCCCCGGCATCATGATCTCCGCCTCGATCCTGATGGGCCGTGCGTTGGCCCCTGTCGAGCAAGCGATCGCCACGTGGAAAGCGACGGTCGGAGCGCGTGCCGCTTACCGGCGTCTCACCGCGGTCGCCGGACAGCGCCAGGAGGCCACGCCTGTTCTGCCACTGCCACGACCCAAAGGCAGGTTCGAGGCCGACAACCTTGTGCTTGCCCGTCAGGGCGGCGAACCGATCCTGAAGGGCGTCAGCTTCCAGCTCAAGCCTGGCGAAGCGATGGCGTTGATCGGCCCGAGCGGCGCCGGCAAGACAAGCCTGGCGCGAATCCTTGCCGGTGCCTGGCGCCCAACCGGTGGTCGTGCCTTGCTTGACGGCATGAGCGTTGTCGAATGGGCGGCCGAGGACAGGGGTCGACACGTCGGCTATTTGCCACAGGACATCGAGCTCTTCGCCGGCACCGTCTCCGAGAACATCGCCCGTTTTGCGTCGCTCAACCCGGCGGTCTTCAACAATGTGGTCAAGGCGGCGCAGTTGGCCGGCGTCCACGAACTGATCAAGGGGTTGCCGAAGGGCTACGCCACCGAGATCGGTGAAGGTGGTGCGGCACTGTCCGGCGGGCAACGCCAGCGCATCGGGCTGGCGCGGGCACTCTACGGCGACCCGGCGTTCCTTATCCTTGACGAGCCTAACTCCAATCTCGACCACGAGGGAGAGCAAGCACTGGCGACAGTCATCGGCGGGCTCAAGGCGGCAGGTACGACGCTGATCCTGATCTCGCACCGGCCAAGCATTTTGGAAAAGGTCGACAAGGTGTTGGTGCTTAGCCACGGCGCACAGGACCTGTTCGGGCCGCGCGATGCCGTGTTCAGCGAACTCGCCAACCGCGCCCGCAAGGTAACCCAGATGCCAAAGGCAGCCCAACTACCAACCCTCGAAGTGGTCAAGGAAGTCAAGGAAGTCGACGACAGCAAAGAGGTCAAGGAAGCATGAGCCGTTCCCCAGCATTGAACGTCGTGCCATTACCCGTCGCGCCGCCCTCCCTCCTGGAACCGGTACCCCTGCGTCTGGCCGGCGTGAAGTTCACCGGGTTCGCGATCATGTTCCTGTTCTTCGGCGTCGCCGGGGGCTGGGCGGCGCTGGCACCGCTGGACAGCGCCGCGGTGGCACCGGGCATTGTCAAGGTCGCCGGTGACCGCAAGCTCATCCAGCATCTCGAGGGCGGCATCATCGCGGCGTTGAACGCCGCCAACGGTGATATCGTCAAGGCGGGCAAGGTCCTCGTCCGCCTCGATGACACACAGGCAAAGGCGCAGCTTGACCTGGTCCAGAACCGGATAGCAACGCGTGAAGCGCTGGCTGCGCGTCTCAGGGCTGAGCGCGACGGCAAGGCCGAGATCGAGTTCGACCCGGCGCTGCTCGCAAACCCCGCCAAGGCCGTGAAGGATGCGGTGGCCGCACAGCGCGACGTGTTCGCGGCAAAGCACCACAATTTGACGGACGAGCGGGAAATTCTCGGCCAGCGCCGTCACCAGACCGAGGATGAGGTAACGGGGCTGGAGGAGCTCATCGTCACCGAGGACAAGCAGATCGAGGCGATCGAGGGTGAAAGCAAAGACCTTGAGAGCCTGCTCGCGAAGGGGCTGACCACCCGCGAGCGGAACCTGTTGCTCAGGCGACAACAGCGGGCGATGGAGGGTGAGCGCGCCACCAACGTCGCGGCAATCGCCCGTGCCAGAAGCGCCATGGCCGAGATCGACATGCAAGTCTTGAACCTCGACACGGTGCGACTGAACGAGGCCGTCGATGAGTTGAGCAAGGTCGAGGCGGAGTTGTTCGACCTCGGACAGCAGGAGCGCTCCGCCAAGGACGTGCTTGACCGCACCAATGTCGTCGCACCGGTTGACGGCATCGTCATGGATCTGAAGGTCCATACCGCAGGCGGTGTCGTGAAACCCGGTGAGACATTGATGACGGTCGTTCCGCTCGGACAGCAGCTCGTGGTCGAGGCCATGGTCAAGCCCGAGGATGTCGAGACGATCGCCCCCGGACAGCCCGCGCACGTCAGCTTCCCGGCCTTTGCCCGCTACAACCTGCCGCCGCTCGAGGGCGTCGTCGAGATCGTGTCGGCTGACCGCATGGTGGAGGAGCGCAGCGGGGCTCCCTATTTCGCCGCGACAGTGTTGATCGACAAGAGCGAACTCGCCAAGCTGGAGGGCCGCAAACTGCTGCCCGGCATGTCAAGCGAGGCCATGATCCGGACCGGTGCTCGCACCGTGCTGTCCTACCTCGCCGAGCCGATCACGCAGAACTTCCGCCGCGCGATGCGGGAAAAGTAGGCCAAAGGCTTCCAGGCGAGATAAGAAGCCGATCCCCGGCTAAATGGCGCTGGTGCCCTGCGGTCAGCTGTGGAGATGCGTCAGTTCGAACGCGGCTCCGTCCTGGACGACGGCCATGCGCTGCTCGACGGAGCGGAACATATCCGAGAACTCCACCTCGTCTTCGAACACCACGCCGCCGACCTTGACGCTCAGCGCATCCTCGGTTCCTTTTGGTGCAAAATAGACTTGCGCGATACGCGACCGGATACGCTCGCCGATTTCGCTGGCTTCCGCTTCGGTGGCGCCCGAGAGGAAGACCCCGAACATAGAAGCCCCTATACGTCCAACCAGGTCCTCCGCGCGCACCGACGATCGTATGGTCGAGGCGACCAGCCGCAAGGCCTCGTCGCCCCATTCAAGGCCAAAGCGCAGGTTGATGGACCGCAGCTGTTCCGAATGGATGACCAGGAAGGCGCCGGATCTCGGCCCCGGCGACAATGGCCTTGCTGTTCTTCGTTCGACCATCGATGTGAACACCGCTCCGTTCAGGCAGCCTGTCATGGTGTCGAAAGTTGCCGACTTGTCGAGTTCCCGGCGATAGTGACGGACCTCGATCTGCTTCAATCCAATGAACAGAAAAAGCGGAACGCCGAGGATAACAGGCAGCAGGATTGCCGTGATCATACTGCGCCCAAATGGCGTCAGCGCCTCCGAGAACAGCAGCAGATAGTTGAGGCCGACGGAAAGGGCCAGGATTCCCGTGGTTCCCAGAAAGGTCAGCCAAACGACGCCTTTCCATGCTGGGGCGGTGGTGCTCGCCGATATATTCGTCACTGGCCGATCTCCTGTGGATGGGCTGGTAATAAGGCCGGTGTGTTGCAATTTCAGTTTCAAGGAACCTTGCAATTTAATCGATTGCGCGATGACCCCATCAAGGCTGCGGACGAAATGGCTTGCTCCTGGGGAAAGCTGCACCCGTGACGGTTAACAAACCAAGTATCAGGGGTTGAATGGCCGGCTATTGCGCTGTGCCGAACATGCCCATCTCCGCACCCCTGGCTGTCGCCTCCGCCTTCCCATAGATGCCGTTCGGCAGCGCCGTGGCCCAGCCATTGGAGACAAGCCAGGCGCCGACATCCTGCTTGCCCAGGCTGCACGGTGCGGCGATGGCAAAACGCTCGACGTCCGGCGGCGCGAAACATTTCAACGCGCGTCCCCTCAGCCAGGAATTGAAGGCGGCGCGTGCGCGCTGGCCGCAGGGCCAGGCGACGTCGTGAAACGAGCAGGATCCGTCGAGATCGATGCCTTGCACCCCGCTGATGATCACCTTCCGGCCCATGGATTCGAACATCGCCGACGATGTCGCAATCGGGCGGTAGAGCAAGACCTCCCGCCAGTCGCCAGGCATCGGCGTTTGCGGGGGCACGGCGAGGCCGAGCTCACTGAGCGGCGGGCGGGGCTCGACCCGTTCGATCTCCGCGGGATCGAGCCGTGGCGGGGCGATGAGCTCTTGAGCAACCTTGCGCGCCGGTCCTCGGCGTTGTGCCTCGATAACGGCCGCGGCCGGTCGGATTGGCTGCGTGTCGTCCTGCGAAGGAGCCAGGACAGGCCGGTCGACCGAAAGCAAAGCCCCGGCCCGACCGATCAGCAGGATGCCGGCCAGAAGCAGCAGGCTTCCGAGCCCGATCGCCTGGCGGCTGCGGACAAACCCGCCCATCAGCCCGAACAGGTCCTAAAGGCTTCTCGCCGATCAGAAACCCGACGTCGATTTTGCAACCAGCTTGAGAGCACCTTTTTCAATCCGATAGAACGGCATCGATCGTTCGCTGGATCCGTCGGCCCGAAACCGGAACAGGCCTGTCGATCCACGAAACCCGTTTGGATTTTCGAGAATTTTCTTGCTGAAGCCTTCAGGCCCGACCGCGCTGGCAATCCCCGCGGTCAGGGCAACCATGTCGTAG
The DNA here is from genome assembly GCF_040319965.1 of Mesorhizobium sp. M0830. Lineage (NCBI taxonomy): Bacteria > Pseudomonadati > Pseudomonadota > Alphaproteobacteria > Hyphomicrobiales > Phyllobacteriaceae > Mesorhizobium > Mesorhizobium sp. M0830. The sequence continues at coordinate 7,106 of NZ_JAMYOR010000106.1, forward strand.
GCGTAGGCCACGTTGACGTCGGCCGGGTAGTTGTATGCGGTCATGAAACGGTCGGCGATCGGCCCGGTTTCGCGCGGATCGAGCGTGGCGATATAGGCCCCCTCGAACAGCGGATCCATGGGACGGTCCAGCCAACGGTTCGTCCCGACGACGGAGATCTTCTTCCCCGGAATGCCCTTTGATTTGAGGGCGGCAAGGATGGCCGACGGACTGCCATCGCCGCTGGCAACGATGACGGCGTCGGGGGCTTCCACCAGCGAGCCCATATCGTCGACCGCCTTCGCGCCACCGTCGCCGGCCGAATACGGGACGGTGACCGCCAGCGTCGCGCCGTAGATGCTGAGGCTGTTTGCGACGCGCTTTTCGATGGCGCCGGCGTTTGGGCCTGCTGCGACAAGCAGTACGAACTTCTTGCTGCCTTTCGCAGCCAGTCCCGCGGCGCCCGCCGCGGCGCTGTCCGCTTCGCCAAGCGGCACGGCATAAACCCCGGCGCCGCCGGCGAAATTATCGGCAAGCGCCAGGACCGGTGGCCGCGTCGATCCCGACAGCGTGGCAATATGCTGTGCTGCCGGCAGTTCGGTCGGGCCGATGACGGCCTTCGACCCCGTCGTTATGGCCGTTATCGCCAGTTTGCTGGCCAGCGTGCTGTCGCCTCTGGTGTCCTCGACCGTCAGCGTAAGCAACCCATTTCCGATATCCGTCATCGCCAGCTTGGTGGCATCGAGCATCTTCCTGCCGTTTTCGCCTGCCGGTCCGGGGGCGGACAGCGGCAGCAACATGGTGATCTTCGTCGGACCGATGCCCAAAGACTGGCTCGCCTGGACTGGACCGGCAACAGCGGCGCCATTTTGCCCGGGCGGTACGGCAACAGCGGTGCCGTTCTGCCCGGCAGGTACCGCAACAGCGGCGCCATTCTGCCCGGCAGGTACGGCAACCGCCGCCGGATCGAGCGCTTCGGAAACGCGGTCTTTCGATTGGCAGCCCGACACCATCATGGCGAGCGCAAGGGCAATTGCCCATGTCCGTGGACAGTGGACCCGTCGGCCAGCTTCCATGAATGCTCCACCCCTCTTTGCCGCCGGCTTCCCGGTCTGGCCCTCAAGTCATGTTACGGCGGACTTGCCGTGCCGTCTGCATTTCTTTTAACCGCCGAACAGCCTGGCTCTGAGCGCCTTGATCTGTCGTGCCTGCCCGGCGCTGCGATAGTCGGCGCATTTCATGTATCGCGGCCCGGGCACGAACACACGGCGCACGCACACATTTTTTCCCTGGGCAGGAGCTCCGCCACGTGGCGAAAATGCGGAAAAGCCGAAGGATGCCACCGGCAACGGGCCGGTTACGTCGATGCCGTCCCTTGCCAGGATTGCCCGCGCACGCTGGCAGTAGCGGACTGACAGGGCCGAGAACCGGCTTTCATTGTGGCCGGCGCGATATTTCATGACGGTGGTGCACAGATCGCCTGCGGCCAGCCTGTTGGCCTGCGCAAGATATCTGACCCCAAGCGCGATGTTGGTCGCCGGCGCGCTCAAATCGTCCAGGGAGCCTCTAAAGCCGAGCGTCCTGGCCGTCGCCGGCATCACCTGCATCAAGCCGACTTCGCCATCGGCGCCCTGCACGTCGGGATCGAACCCGCTTTCGATCTCCATGACGGCATGCGCCAGCAGCGGCTCCAGGCCATAGATCGACGCCTGGCAACTGGCAAACGCCTTGAATGTCTGCCGGGTCCACTGCGTGGCCGCCTCACAGTGCACCGGTCGCACCGGATTGGAGGACTGTTCCACCGAAGGTCGTTCCAGCCAGTTGGCGCGGGCCGGCGTGACAGCCTGGCCAAGGCCGATCAACGCGACCGCGCCGGCGATCGCGCCCAGGAATGATCCGTCGGCTGTCATGACGTCCAACAGGCGCGGCTTCGCCTATCCGGTCAGTGCATGTACTCGACCATGCGATCGTGAAAACACTCGCATTTGTTGAGCGTGTCTTCGTCCTTGTAGTTCGTCTTCAGGTAGCCGTAAGCCATGCCGCAAGCGACCTTGGCCTCCGACGCCCAGACGAAGACGGGCCGGGACGAGTTGATCCACTCCGAGCTGTTGGCGGCGGCCACCGACTCGTCCATCAGCTTCACCACCTGCACCCTGAGGTCGACGATGTTGTCGGTCAGCACCAGGTTGGACGTGCCGACGGTACGGCAATAGTCGACCGTCGGACCTTCGATGATGTCGGCGGCAAAGCTCGTCGACCCGACTGCCAGCAACAGCGTCGCAGCGGAAACCAGCAGTCTTGCAGAATTTTTCATGATGAACTCCCCTCGATATTAGCGGTGTATAACATAATTACGCAGTCGCGCACCATGGCCGTTAGATCGTGGCTGTGTGTTGTGTGTGTGCCGTGTCGTCGTAAATCAGATTGATGGTGCCGGCGACAGGTGCGTTCTGCAAGACGGCGACGTCGACGAAATTGGCGCCGCCGGTTGTACCATTGGCATCGACGCTGAGCGTGTGTGTTCCCGAATCGTATTTCACGAAATCCGCGATATTGCCCCCTGGTGCTGTTTCGAACAGGGATGACAGGTCGATCTTGTCGCCTTGTGCACCATTGTAGTCAGTGATCAGGTCCTTGATGTCCAACCCGTCGAGCTTGAACGTATCGGCGCCCGTACCGCCGGTCATGGTGTCCTGGCCGGAACCGCCGATGAGAAGGTCGTTGCCAGCGCCGCCGTTGATCGTATCGGCACCAGCGCCGCCGTAGAGTACGTTATTGCCGCCGTCGCCGTTCAATATGTCGTTGAAGTCCGAACCAATGATATGAGGTGCGGCCAACGTCGACGTATACGAGTGCGGGTCTCCGGCCAGATCCGACGAGTGATCCTGAATGGTTCCTCCCGTCGGACTCAAGGTAATGCCTATCGTGCCGCCGGCAATGTCGCCATCGCCGTCAACAACGCTGACCGGAATATCAAAGCTGACCGGCGTATGTGTAGCGACGGCCGCGCCGAAATCTCCAACCTTGAAAGTATCGCCCGAAACATAGGTGTATTCGACGCTGTTGTAGCCGTCGTTAGTGAAGACCGCGATCTCCGTGCCGATCGCACCTGCGCCGGCAGTGCCGTAGACGCCACCTACATTGACGCTGCCGTCCACATTCAGCTGTACCGTATAGACGTGGCCGTTGATGGTGTAGTTCTCGAGGGAAGCGGTGGCTGCTATGGTCTGGAAGACGCCATTGTAGCCGATGATGACCGAATTGATGTGGTCTATGCTGCCGCCACCGACGATGTTGTCTCCGTCCGGATCATCGGAGGCCGTGATCCTGATCGTCGACCCGTTGGTAGCCGTGAATGTGGCCGTCGAACCGTTGACTGTGTAGTGGCCATCGAACACGTGATCGCGATTGGCGGCGTCGCTGTAGCCGCCCGACCCTGCCGGATCGCCGCGCAGGTCGGTCACGAAATCCACTCTCATGCTTTCCGGAAGGCCACCGTCCAAACCGACGGAACTGCCTGAGCCAACACCACCCGAAATCGCGCTAGCATTGATCGTGCTGGTGCGCACCCCATTGACCTCGGGGGTTATGAGCAGGTCGGAGCTGTTGTTGTCGATCGGCGAGTTGACGGTTTCTGTGCTCGGAATGAAACCAGCCCAGGCACCGTTTCCGCCGACGAAGTTGTATCCCGCCGAGCTAAAGTCGACATGGGTTACGCTGTCCACGGTTCCGTTCATGTCGACGGAGTAGGAAGCGGTCGCCGGGTTGAGTGTAATGACAAACACGGATGTTAAGCCGGCCAGACCCGTCAGCGTGTGTCCGTCTGCGGAGACATCATACACGATCGAAACGCCGTTGGAGGTCAGCCCGCTTGCCGTGCCGTCGAGCGATGTCGGGAAGATGACAGTTCCACCGTCGGCGCCGTAGTTGTTGGTAAGTATCCCATCGATATCGAGGTCGAATGAGACGGGCGCTCCTGCTCCGTTTGAGACGACCGCCGAGGCCGGGGATATGGCTGAAGGGCCGTCGTCGTTGATGGTCAGCAGGCTGCCGAGGTTGAGCGCCTGCGAGGCCTTGTCGCCGTCGCCGTCCGTCACCGTCGCCG
>NZ_JAMYOR010000107.1:0-10799 GCF_040319965.1 Mesorhizobium sp. M0830
GCAGTTCCAGCCAATCCGACTGCTTTGCACACTCGCGCCAAGCAGTTGTTCCCTCTCGCCTTCAGCCTTGACAGGGAACATGAGAAACTAGCTGTTAAAATGAGGCGGTGACCATGGGATCGCCGCCTTTTTTGCTTTCAGCGATCGATGATTGTTCAGTTCGGGGCGATGGAGCCGACTTCGACGGCGTCGACGCGCTTCAGGCTCATGCCGATCACCGGCACCAGTTGGTCGTCGACGCGCACCGCAATGGTCACCGTCATCGAATTGTCGTCGGGGATGCGGGCCTGCATGACGCCGCGCAACTGATTGCGATTGATTGTGAAGACCACCTTGCGGGGATCGACCACATTGCCGCCGATTATGTCGAGCCCGGAGCCGCTCGCGCCGCCCATGAAGCTGCCCTTGTAGCCCTCGCGGCCCTTGCGCTCGATCTTGGCCGACATCTGCTGGGTGAACATGCCGACCCGGCAGCCGCCGTCGAGCGACATGCCGACCTTGCCGTCCGGCGTGGAGCCAGTGAAGCTGCAGTTGAACTTGGTGCCCTTGTACTTGCCGGCGACGATTTCGCCGGGGCCGATCCATTTGCCTTCGGCCGACTGGAAGAATTGCTTGTCCGGCTCCGCCGAGGCGGCCGCTCCGGCAATGCCGACGACTGTAGTGATCACGGTTGCCAGGGGCAGGAGGCTGGACAGAATTACACTTTTCATCGACGACACCCGGCAACAAAGAGGCTGTTTGGAACCCGTCTGACCATGAACAAGATTGGTTAATGCTTCGTCACTACGGTGCCGCCACAAAGCAGTCCGGTAACAATTCCGAAGGTCCAAACGCTCCGGCCCGGCTCACTTGCCGGGCGGGGCTGTTTCACCGTCTTTCCTGGTGGCAAACGATGTCAGCGCGGAGAGGAAATCGCCCAGTCCGGGACGCTTCGCCGCGCTGAAGGGTAGGGGGCGCGCCGTTTCCATCGCCGCGATGCCGATGCGCGCCGTCATCATGCCGTTGACAACGCCCTCGCCGAGCTTGGCCGAAAGGCGCGCCGCCAGGCCGTGGCCGACGATCTGCTGGACGAAACTGTCGCCGACCGCGATCGAGCCAGTAACCGCCAGATGCGCCAGCACGCTGCGCGCCAGGCGGAAGAAACCCAGCGTTCCCGGCCGTCCGCCATAGAGTTCCGACAGGCGGCGGATGAGCCGCCCGGCCTCGAACACGACATAGGCGACGTCGACGAGTGCGCGCGGGCTGACCGCCGTCACCAGCGAGACGCGTTTGGCTGCCTCGAGAATCATCACCTTCGCCCTGGCATCGAGGGGGCCGAGAATTTCGGCTTCGGCCAGCCGCACCAGATTGCCGCCGTCGATGATTTCACCGCGCAGTTCGGCCAGCGCGCGCCGGCCGGCCGCAGTCTCGGGTTTGGCCGCGACAAAGGCCGACAATTCGTCGACGACCGATCGTGCTGCCTTGGGATCGTCACGCGCGATCGCGTCGAGCGCCCGCTTCTGCAGTTTTTCGACCTCGGCGAGGCGGGCGATCGCCAGGAACTCGCGAATCAGGATCACAACGAGCGCCAGTACGGCGATGGCGGCCATGCCGGCGGCCAGCCAACCCAGCCATTCGGCGCGCGCGAAGAGGTCGCGTATGAGCCGGTCGGTCCACAGGCCGACAGCCAGCGAGACCAGGACGCCAAAAGCGCCGAAGAAGATGCTGCCGAGCAGTGAGCGTTTTCTGGGGGCGATGGCCGGCGGCGGCTCTGCGGCAATGATGTCGGGCTCGTCGAAGACATCGACTTCCGCCGGTATGATCATCGCGACATCGGTTTTCATCGCGCGGGGTTTGCGCTGGGTGTCGGTCTGGGCACGAGTTTCGGCTTGGGCGTTGCGCGCCTCTGGCGCCGCTTGTCTCGATGTGGCTTCCGGCTCGATGCGGAATGCTGCCGGCTTGCGGGGCGCGGTCATGCCAGATGATCTCCGATCAGGAACTGCAAGGCACGGTCGAGCCTGATATGCGGCAGCGACAGCGTGACACCTTCGGCTGTGCGTTCGAGCTTTGGTGGACGGAAACGGACGAAGCGGATTGCCGGGTCCGAGGAGTCCTGCTTGTGATCGGGGCCCAAAACATCGAACACCGCATCAATTTTCTCCGGTAAATCACCAGGAAATATGGCTGTTTCCGTCTTTCCATCAAAGGTTTCGCCATTGATCCTCTCGTCGGCGATCGGCGTGCCGATGATGACCGGCAACGTCTCTCGGCCTTGCTTGACCGTGCCTTCGCGTGTCGCGCGCATCGCGGCCATGGCGACGACATCGACATCGGCGCCGGTGAAATTCGCGCGCGCCACGGCGCGGTCGGCAAGCCGCCGCACGATCGCCTGCAGGCGGTCATGGCTTTCGTGGTGCAGGTGATCGGCCTTCGTCGCGGCAACCAATATGCGGTCGATGCGCCGCGAGAACAGGTCGGTGAGGAAGCTGCCCCGGCCGGGACGGAAACAGCTGAGAATCTCGGTCACCGCGCGCTCCAGGTCGGCCATGGCGCCGGGACCGGCGTTCAGCGCCTGCAAGGCGTCGATCAGCACGATCTGGCGATCGAGTCGGGTGATGTGTTCGCGGAAGAACGGTTTGACGACATGCGTCTTGTAGGCCTCGTAACGCCTGTCCATCATGGCGTGCAGCGACCCGGGTCGCGGACGCTTGTCGCCAATCCCTGCCAGGGGCGCGAAGGTTAGTGCCGGCGAGCCTTCGAGATCGCCGGGCATCAGGAAACGGCCGGGCGGCAAGGTCGAAAGCGCCCGTTCGTCGAGCTTGCACGCTTTCAGATAAGCGGCGAAGCTCTCAGCCAGGCGGCGCGCCGCCATCTCGTCGGCATCGGCATTCGGATCGATCTCCGCCGACAGCGCCCGCCAGGCCCGCGACAGGTCCTCGCGCACAGGCAGGACGGCCATTTCGAAGGCTTCGTGCGAAAAATCGGCGAAGGATTTGCCCAGCAGCGGCAGATCGAGCAACCATTCGCCGGGATAGTCGACGATGTCGATCGACAGTCTGCCGGAGGAGAACAAACGGCTCCAGCCGGAGGCCGATTCATATTCGATGGTCAGCCGCAGTTCCGAAATGGCGCGCGTGGAATCGGGCCAGGCGCGGTCGTTGACCAGGGCGGCAATGTGATCCTCGTACTGGAAGCGCGGCACCGCGTCGTCCGGCTGCTGCTCGAGGAAGGCGCGAGCGATACGTCCTGATTTTTGCGCGGCAAACAGCGGCAGGCGCCCGCCATGGATCAAATTGTGGACAAGGGCCGATATGAACACGGTCTTGCCCGCGCGGGATAATCCGGTCACGCCGAGGCGCAGCGATGGAGAAAAAAGCCCGGTGGCGCGTCCCGACAGCGTGTCGAGGGCAATCCTCGCCTCGTCGGTGAAGGTAGTCAGCGATGATGCCAAAATGTGATCTCTCGGGCTTGCCTATGTCCGATATAGGCTCTGCAAACAGGCTTTGAAATGGCTCAGAGATCGGCCGGAGTCAGGAACGCTTCGAGATAGCCGGTGCCCTGGGCGGCCTTGGCAAGATCGCCGTCAAAGCGGACGACCGCCAGGCCCGAGGTCGGGAACCCATGGTTGAGCGTTGCCCGTGCCGTCTCGTCGCCGTCGCCCGAAACCGCCATGGCGAGATCCTCTGTCATCGGATTGTGGCCGATGACCAGCAACGAACCCGATCCGCCATTGTCGCGGATGAGATGGAGGTAACCGGTGGCGTCCGCGCTATAGAGCGTGTCGAAGAACAGGACCCGGCCGGTGTCAGTCTGGCCGGCCAGGCCTTCCAGCGTCTCCTTGGCGCGTTTGGCATTGGAGCACAGCGTCAGGTCCGGAACATAGCAGCGGGAGCGCATGGCGGCGCCCATCGTTTCGGCGTCGCTGCGGCCCGATGCATCGAGCGGGCGATCGAAGTCGCGCATGCCGGGCAGTGCCCAGCCAGCCTTCGCATGTCGCAACAGATACAGCCTGCTCACCCAACCTCCGAATGCCGAAGCCTTCCAGGATTAGCCACGAGAACGGCATTGCGCACAATGGCCCGTGTTCCTCGACTACAGCGAATCACCATGCTGCGGCGCAGCAAAAGGTGGTTGGCCTGGGCCGAAAAGCACAGGCGATATTGCGACAGCATGTTTTACCGGATCCAAAGTGTCACAGCGAAGTTTGGTGTCAAAACGTGCGTACGCCCCCGCAAAGGCGCGCGCCGGCGCGCATTAACAATTGCGTGAGACAGCGGCCGATTGCGCTTGTGCAGGCGTCGGACGGCGAATATATAGGCGCCAAATTTGGGGCAGTTTGGGTGAGTCGAATGAACGACATCGTTACCGCCGATTACATACCCTCCGAAGACGAGCCGTTCATGAACGAGCGGCAGAAATCCTACTTCCGCTCAAAGCTCGTCACCTGGAAAAACGACATATTGCGCGAAGCGCGCGAAACACTGGAAATCCTGCAACAAGAAAACGCCAACCACCCTGATCTAGCCGATCGTGCATCTTCGGAAACGGACCGCGCCATCGAACTCAGGGCCCGCGATCGTCAGCGCAAGCTCATCGCAAAGATCGATTCGGCCTTGCAGCGCATCGACGAAGGCACTTATGGCTATTGCGAAGAGACCGGCGAGCCGATCGCGCTGAAGCGGCTCGATGCGCGTCCGATCGCGACGTTGTCGATCGAAGCGCAGGAGCGGCATGAGCGCCGCGAAAAAGTCTACCGCGACGACTGAGGGTCAAGGCCGGCGGCGCACGACCAGCCGCCATGATCGACGTTGATTTTGAAATGGCCGGTTTTCCGGCCATTTTGTTGGACGTCAGCCGCCTTTCAAGGCGGACGAGATCTACAAACTATTGAAGCGCGGGCCCTTGGCGCATGAGCCTCCGAAAAGGGGTCCGACAGTCGAACCGGCTACGATTTTCGCGCGGGATGGCTACTCAGCGGCGGCTCATCGCTTCTGGCTGGAGAGTTCGCCGAGAAGCTTGGTCATTTCATCATCGAGCGACTGCGGTTCCTTCGTCGCCGGTTTGCCTGCCGGGCCGGCCGAACGGGGCTGATCGAGCGAGACTTCGAGTTCCCTCATCAGCGTGTCGTCGATGCTGTCCTGCGCAGGTGGCGGCGGTGGTGCATTCCGGGCGACATTGGCAGGCGCGGATCCGTAGGCGGGCAGCGGCGTGATATTGGTCGGCTGGTAGCTTTGCGTTGCCGGCCTTGGCGTAGGTGCCGGTGCCGGTGCTGTTTGGCGTGGGCGGGCCGGTGGCACCGCATTCACCGGCTGCGGAGCCGGTGCCTGTCTCGCCGGCGGTGGTGCGGGTTGCGGCGGACGCGGCCTTGCCGCCGGGGCCGCGGCGGCCGGGACCGGCTGCAAGCCGCTGTCTCCGGTCAAGGCCGGACGGCGCGGCGCCGAAAGACGGATATCGCGCTCGACGACGAGGTCAGTCGGGCCGCCGATCAAAAGCAGATGCTCGATGTCATCGCGGCGCACCAGCACCAGCCGACGATGGCTGTCAACGGCAGTGGCGTCCATGACGGCCAGCCGTGTCTTGCGGTTCCGGCCACCGGCAACGAAGGTTCCGAACGTCAGATTACGCACCAGCTTGACGATGACGAGAACGATGACCAGCAGGACAAGTGCTGCAAACGTCCACAACAATGCTGCGGCATAACCGGGGCCCGCCACGCTATCCAGCCATTGCATCGGTTTCCCCTGATTGCCCTTGGAAGAGACGTGACACTAGACCGTTGCGGCGGGCCACCGCAAGTTACGTTTCACGCTGGTGAACAGCTTGAAAAACTCCAAGGGCCGGAAGACATCATTTTTATCCGACATTTGCCGCCCAGGCCTTTTCGGGACTAGGAGAATGTGATTCAACCCGCTAGGGGCGGGTGGTCGGAACACCGGAATTCACGAGCAGGGGGCACATGGCCAAGGAAGCGCGCGGCGATTTCTATCCGGTACCGATCGTCGACCAGAATACGCGACCAGGCGCGGTAACCCGGCTCATCATTTTCATCGTCGTTCTGACGGGGGCGGCGATCGTCTTCGGCCTCTTCCGCGAGCGCCTCGGCGATCCTTTTCTGCTCGGTATGCTCGGCGTGCTGGCGATGATCGGCGTCGGTTTCCTGTTTGCCACGGCGATCGGCTTCGTGCAGGTGACACCGCGCTCGACAGGCGACGAACTGTCGAAATCCTTCGTCGATTCGATGTCGCAGGGCCTTCTCGTCACCGACACCAAGGGCCGTGTCGTCTATGCCAATCGCGCCTATGCCGACATGACCGGAGCGTCGTCGGCCGCCGACCTGAAGACAGTCGAGGGGTTGCTCTCGGATGTCCCCGAAGCTTCGGTGACGATTTATCGCCTGGCGTCCGGCCTGCGCGACGGCCAGCCGGGCGACGGCGAGTTTCGGCTCGCGCAATCCATTCGGCCCGGAGCCGATCCGGGCGCCCGCTGGTACCGGGCGCGCGCCCGCACCTTCAGTGTTCCAGGCCAGCGGCTGCCGATGCTGGCCTGGCAGCTTGCCGACATCTCCCAGGAACGGGCCGAGCAGGAGCGGTTCTTTCTCGATTTGCAGCAGGCCATCGATCATCTCGACCACGCGCCGGCCGGTTTCTTTTCTGCCGACCAGGAGGGTCGCGTCACCTACATCAACGCCACGCTGGCCGAATGGCTGGGCATCGACCTCACCAGCTTCACGCCCGGTGCGGTCTCCTTGGCCGAGATCGTGGCCGGCGACGGCATGGCGCTGGTCCGTTCGGTCAAGGCCGATCCCGGCACAACGCGCAACGCGGTCATCGATCTCGACTTGACGACGATGACGGGCGAGGCGCTGCCGGTGCGCTTCATGCATCGCGTTTCGGCCAGCCGCGAAGGCCTCAACGGGCCGACACGCACGATCGTGCTCAACCGTACGCAAGGCGAGGACTCGTCTGCCGATTTGCGGGCCTCGGAAGTGCGCTTCACCCGCTTCTTCAACTCGACGCCGATGGCGATAGCCGGCGTCGATCACAACGGGCGCATCCTGCGCACCAATGCGCCTTTCCTGTCGCTGTTCTCGACCGTCGTCGATCGCGACGCCGTCGATCGCCGTGTGCGGCTCGACACGGTGATCCATGAACGCGACCGGCCGGCCTTCGCGGCTGCTTTCGAAAAGGCGCAGCAGCGGCAGGCGGACATCGAGCCGATCGACACGCTTCTGCCCGGCAATGACGAGCGGCACATTCGTTTCTACGTCAACGCTGTCGCCGACGGGACCGGCGGCGAGGGCGCCGAGGAGTCGGCCATCGTCTATGCCGTCGAGACGACAGAGCAGAAGGCACTCGAAGGGCAGATGGCGCAAAGCCAGAAGATGCAGGCGGTGGGCCAGCTTGCCGGCGGCATCGCGCATGATTTCAACAATGTGCTGACAGCCATCATCATGGCATCCGACCTTTTGTTGACCAACCACCGTCCGTCGGACCCGTCCTTCCCCGACATCATGAACATCAAGCAGAATGCCAACCGGGCGGCCTCGCTGGTGCGGCAGTTGCTGGCCTTCTCGCGCAAGCAGACGTTGCGGCCGGAAGTGCTCAACCTGACCGACGTGCTCGCCGATCTCAGGATGCTGCTGGCCCGCCTGGTCGGCAACGACATCAAGCTGAAGGTTGATCATGGCCGCGACCTGTGGCCGGTCAAGGTCGATATCGGGCAGTTCGAGCAGGTGGTGGTCAACCTTGCCGTCAACGCGCGCGACGCCATGCCGGCGGGTGGTGATCTCACCGTGCGCACCCGCAATGTGACTGCCGAGGAGTGCAAGGCCTTTTCCTACCGCGAACTCACCCCGGCCGATTATGTCGTGGTCGAAGTCGAGGACACCGGCAGCGGCATCGCGCCCGACGTGCTGAAGAAGATTTTCGAGCCCTTCTTCACCACCAAGGAAGTCGGCAAGGGCACCGGCCTTGGCCTGTCGATGGTCTACGGCATCATCAAGCAGACCGGCGGCTTCATCTACTGCGATTCCGAGGTCGGCAAAGGGTCGACTTTCCGCATTTTCCTGCCGCGTCATGTTGCGGAACTGAAAAAGGCGGGCGACCCCGACGATGTACCGGCAGCACCGGCGAAGATCGCCGATGCGGCCAAGGATCTATCGGGCTCGGCCACTGTGCTGCTCGTCGAAGACGAGGATGCCGTGCGCATGGGTGGAATGCGGGCGCTGACCTCGCGCGGCTACACGGTGCATGAGGCGTCTTCGGGCGTCGAGGCGCTGGAAGTGTTCGAGGCGCTCGGCGGCAAGGTCGACATCGTCGTTTCCGACGTGGTGATGCCGGAAATGGATGGACCGACGCTGCTTGGTGAACTGCGCAAGCGCCAGCCGGACATCAAGTTTGTCTTCGTGTCCGGTTATGCGGAGGACGCATTCGCCAAAAACCTGCCGGCCGACGCGCATTTCGGATTCCTGCCAAAGCCTTTTTCGCTCAAGCAGCTGGCCACGATCGTCAAGGACATGCTGGAGTCTTAGAACTTCCCTATGTTCTTGCCTGTGCGCAACACGGCTCTCTGCGCGGAACCAACAGGGTTCCGCGCTTTTTGGCATCTCAGTTCTTCGTACAGGTCGAGGCGGTGAAGGCGCCGTCGGGCTGCTTCATGATGATGTCAAAGGAGGGTGTGCCCTGGCCGTCCAGCGTTGCCTGGGTCAGCGACAGCGAGTTGCCGCCGGCGGTATAGCCGCCCAACGGCCCGAGCCAGGAGATCACGCCGTTTGCATCCATTTGATAGTTGTAACCCTGCTGCGCGGTCCCGAAGGTGCCGAGGCCGGTGTAGAACGGGCCACTGTAGACAGTCCCCTTGATGGTGATATCACCGAGGTTGAGGAACATGCCAAGCAGGTACACTTCGCAGCGATAGGTGCCGTCCGGGAGCTTGCCGTCGCTGAAGTCGGCTCGCGCGGCTCCGCCTGCTGCCGCCAGAAACAATATGCTGATAAAAATGCGTGAAATGCCTGAAACCATGACGTCGCTCGTTTGCGGAGCGAGCTTGCCCTATTTTTGCACGGCGCCGCAACATCGGTCGTTTGCGATGCCCCTATGAAGATCAAAATCTAGGCAGTTGAGAAAATTGATCGAAAATTGGGCAGATAGTCGCGGGTCTGCGCAAATTTCTCTCAATCAATTTTGAGCGGCTCTCTTCGTCTTTGTAAGCCTAAAATCCCAACGCGCTGGCAATGCTCGATTATTCGTCCCCATCGGCGCCGCCACAGCGATTGGCATGGGGGTTGCTTTGTAGTGTTGCGGTGCAATCAACCAGCTTGGGAGTCTGTAATATGAGGGGTAATTTCTCGACAATAACAAAAATGTTTTCGGCGAGCGTGGTTGCCGCCGGCCTGTTGATCTCCGCGCCTGCCAAGGCGGCTGACGACACCATCAAGGTCGGCATTCTCCATTCGCTGTCGGGGACCATGGCGATTTCGGAAACGACGCTGAAGGACGCCATGCTGATGCTCATCGACGAGCAGAACGCCAAGGGTGGCCTGCTCGGCAAGAAGCTGGAGGCGGTCGTCGTCGATCCTGCTTCCAACTGGCCGCTGTTCGCCGAAAAGGCACGCGAACTGATTTCGAAGGATAAGGTCGCGGCGGTGTTCGGTTGCTGGACCTCGGTGTCGCGCAAATCGGTGCTGCCGGTGTTCTCCGAACTCGACAACATCCTGTTCTACCCCGTCCAGTATGAGGGCGAGGAAAGCGAGCGCAACGTGTTCTACACGGGTGCGGCGCCAAACCAGCAGGCCATTCCGGCGGTCGACTACCTGATGAGCGAGGACGGCGGTTCGGTGAAGCGCTGGGTGCTCGAAGGCACCGACTACGTCTATCCGCGCACCACCAACAAGATTCTCGAAGCCTATCTGAAGGCCAAGGGCGTCGCAGCGGAAGACATCATGGTCAACTACACGCCATTCGGCTTCTCCGACTGGCAGACCGAGGTTTCGGCGATCAAGAAGTTCGGATCGGCCGGCAAGAAGACCGCCGTCGTCTCGACCGTCAACGGCGATGCCAACGTGCCGTTCTACAAGGAACTCGGCAACCAGGGCGTCAAGGCCGAAGACATCCCGGTCATGGCCTTCTCGGTCGGCGAGGAAGAGCTTGCCGGTCTCGACACCGCGCCGCTGGTGGGCCATCTCGCCGCCTGGAACTATTTTGAAAGCATCGACACGCCTGAGAACAAGAAGTTCATCGCCGACTGGCACAAGTTCATCAAAAACGACAAGCGCACCACCAACGACCCGATGGAGGCCCATTACATCGGCTTCAACATGTGGGTGAAGGCGGTCGAGAAGGCCGGCACCACCGATCCGGACAAGGTCATCGACGCCATGGTTGGCGTTTCGGTGCCGAACCTGACCGGCGGCTATTCGACGATGATGCCGAACCACCACATCACCAAGCCGGTGCTGATCGGTGAAATCCAGGCCGATGGCCAGTTCGAAACCGTCTCCCGCACGCCGGGCCTGGTGATGGGCGACGAATGGTCCGACTATTTGCCTGACTCCAAGGACCTGATCTCCGATTGGCGCGCGCCTCTGTCCTGCGGCAACTTCAACGTTGCCACCGGGAAGTGCGGCGGCAAAGGAACGAACTGATCCTCCCCGGGCTGGACCGTAGGTCCATGACCCAGGCTGATCTAGTCAGACCGCGCGCCTGGCCGACCCCGACCGCCCCCGCCCCCCCCCCCAAAAAAAAAAAACAAACGCAGCAAACACACACGCAGACAAAAAACCCCCCCCACCGCAACGATTTTTTGAGTTGGGAGTTCGATGT